>NZ_JAUBTV010000002.1:0-149896 GCF_036705145.1 Microcoleus sp. B5-D4
CTTAACCCTAAGCGTGGCTAAGTTAGGCCTGTTTACATATTGTTACATAGCTCGGTTTAATCCCGCTTACCTACTTATAATTTCAATTAACATCAAGCCCCGCCCCTAAAAAACTATGCTTTACCCACAATCCCAGAGATCCCCCTAGCCTCTTGTTCAGGAGGATGCCAGGGGGAGCGAAAGGCTCTGACGTTAGTTTTTCAAGTTGTGTATACAGCGTAGCCCTTAAGAAAGGCGTGCCGGGGCCCAGAAGTAAGCTGCCCTAATCGTCAAACAGTAGACTGGTACTACATAAGACGTTAAGTTGACACGATCGCTACTCGGCGACTTCAGCTTCCGCTTCCGCTTCAGGTGCATCTGGCACATCTTGCTTGATAGTCAAATAGCGAATCACTTCTTCGCTCAGACGCATCGCGCGCTCCAGGGTAAAAATTGCAGCGCCCGGAGCTGTATAGTTCATTTGAACGTATACTCCGTCCCGGTGCTTGCCGATTTCGTAAGCCAAACGGCGCTTGCCGCGGTGCTGAGTTTCGATGTTTTCAGCACCTTGATCGCGCAAAATAGTTTGATATTTAGCGATCGCCTGGTCTGTCATTTCTTCACCCAAATCAGGGCGCAGAATGTACATAGTTTCGTAAATAAACGGTTTCATGGCAATAATCCCCTTATGGACAACAAGGCTTCTCACGAAGCAAGGACTTATCATCATATCCCAACAATGAACAATCTCAAAACTAAAAAATCAAATTCCCCAAACCACACTCCATCGCCGTGGAGCACCCTGTGGACGTACAGCCTCATGAGCGCGATCGCACTTTTAATGCTGTTTCCCTTGCTGTGGCTGCTCAGTACCTCCCTCAAATCCCCCAACGAAAACATCTTTCAATTTCCCCCGCAACTGTGGCCACAACAGCCAACCCTCGAAAACTTCATCAAAGTTTGGCAAACCAACCCCTTCGGCCGCTACCTGTTCAACAGCACCCTAATTGCTGGCCTCACAGTTAGCATCAACGTCCTCTTTTGCGCCCTCGCCGCTTACCCCTTAGCCCGACTAAAATTTCGCGGCCGCGAAGCCATCTTAATCACAATCATTTCCACAATCATGATTCCCTTCCAAATAGTCATGATTCCCCTATACATATTGACAGTACAACTCGGACTAAAAAATAGTTATTTAGGCGTAATCTTTCCCGGACTAGCCTCAGCCTTCGGCATATTTTTATTACGACAAGCATTCCTAGCAGTTCCCAAAGAACTAGAAGAAGCCGCCCGCATTGACGGCTGCAGCGAATTAGGCATTTGGTGGCACGTCATGATTCCGGCAATTAAGCCAGCTTTAGTCACTTTAGGAATTTTCGTATTTATCGGTTCTTGGAGCGACTTTCTGTGGCCACTGCTAGTTTTAGACAGGCCGGAATATTACACTTTACCTTTAGGGGTAGCCAATTTAGCCGGGACATTTTCTTTGGATTGGCGTTTGGTGGCGGCGGGTTCTATTATTTCTATTGTTCCAGTTTTGGGACTATTTTTGGTCTTGCAAAAATACATTGTGCCAACAGAAACTGCTGCGGGAGTCAAAGGATAGAATCAATATAAAAAATCTGCGTTTATCCGCGTTCATCTGCGGTGAAAAATTAAAATCTTTTGAACTCACAAGTCACAAAATTTATTTGTGATGTAGGAACGGCCAGAAATCCGCTGGATTGTTGACCGCGCTGGGGTTGTAGATACTATCATCGCTTTTGCAAATGCGATCGATGCCCCAGACTGGCAAAAATTGCGATCGCACCTAGCCGGCGAAAGAGATATCGACTCTTCGGAATTTTGAGGAATCAAACAAACTGTGGTAATTGTCAGCGACAATCCTGAAGTGGGGAGCATCTCATATTTGTAAAAACACTTCTTCTGGCTCCTTCCTTCTTCCTCTTTCCTCCTGCCTCCTGCCTCCTGCCTCAAAACTCCTATTTCTAGCTTAGCTGCTTTCATTGAGATGCTCCCCTGAAGTGCATGGCGCTTTGCGGGACAAATCGCCATGAAATCTCATTCACAACTGAAATGCCAACTAATTTTTCATAACTAAAAAAATTCGCCTACCTGGGAGTGAAAACTGCACTAGGGTAAGCAATCCGCTTGTGATTGAACTGTTCCCAAACCCGCACAAAAATCTCCGCAATTAGAGACATATCCTCCCGCGTTAAATCCGAATCAATCAACTGATTATCCTGCCAGCGAGCCCTCAAAATCTTATTAACCATATTCAAAGCCTCTTCATGAGTAGCATCCTTGAGCGATCGCAAAGCAGCCTCGCAAGAATCCGCCAGCATCAAAATCCCGGTTTCCCGCGACTGCGGAATCGGCCCGTCATAGCGAAAATCTTCCTCCCTCACTTGGCGACTTGCGATTGTTAACTTTGAATTATCCGCATCTGGCAAAACCATCTTTAAATCTTCTATTTCTTTTGCAGCAATTTGCTGCGCTTGGTGGTAGAAATAAGCAATTAACATTGTACCTTGGTGTTCTGGAATAAACGCCTGAATTGCTTTCGGCAATCGATGCTTCCGCGCCATTACCAAACCCTCGGTAACGTGCTTTTTAATAATCTCCGCGCTCGCCCAAGGGTCATTAATTTCATCATGTTTGTTGGCCCCGCCCATTTGATTTTCACAAAATCCGAGCGGGTCGTGCATTTTTCCAATATCGTGGTATAATGTGCCAGTCCTGACCAGCTCAACATTGCAGCCGAGTTCCCGGGCCGCAGCCTCCGCCAAACTCGCCACAAACAGCGTGTGCTGAAAAGTCCCCGGAGCCTCGGCAGCCAATTTCTTCAACAGCGGGCGGTTGGGATTGGCAAGTTCCGCCAGCCGGATCGGGGTAATCAAGTCAAAAACGTGTTCCAAATAAGGGCTGATGCCGATCGCCACAACGCTCCAAGCCAAACCGGCCAAACTTTGCGCGCCCACAGTACCGAGCACGACGTACCAAATCGCACCAGCAGCCGCGCTGGCAATCAAAGTCCCCACCAGATAAACCGTGCCCTGAGCCAAGCCGACAGCCACGCCCAAAAGAGCTAATTCCTCGCGCGATCGCAGCCGCCCGGCCATAAAAGCGCCCAACAATCCCCCCGCCCCGCTAGCCACCAAATGAATCAAGTCCACATTTAAGCCAACGGGCAGCAGCGCCGACAGCAGCCCCACCACAGTCACTCCCACTGCCGAACCGTAGAAGCCGCCCGCTAAAATCCCGATCGCGGGCAAACTCGTCCAAGGCAGCCCCAAACTCACCAGCACCGGCGCGCTCAAAGTCAGCAGCAGCAATAGCAAATGATCTCTGCGGCGCAAGCGGTAGTGCCTTTCCACCAGCAGTACGATCGCAATTGCCCCCGCCACTAAACAAACAAAACCCGTCAGCCCCAGCCAATTCACCCCCCGCCGGCTTAAACCAAAATAGTCCAGCAACACGAAATCTTGCTGCGAGATCTCTTGTCCTTGGGCAACAATTATCTCGCCCTGATCTACTGCGATCATCACCGGTTTCACCTTTTGCGCCGCTAATTCAGCTAGCTGTTTGGTTTCCTCGCGATCTCTCACCAGATTTGGCTGCAAAATCGCTGTTAAACCCTCCACCGCCAAAGCTTGGGACTCTAACGGCACTTCATCTGCCACTTGCAGCTTCACGGCTTCTTTCAAAATTTCTTTTGGCAACCCCTGCGGGATACCTTGAGCCACCATCCTTTTTGCCGCCCGACTCATACCGGTTTGGGTTTTCTGCCAAGCTGCCTCCGACAAATCAAACAGCGAAGTATCGTATATCTGGGGGAGCCCGGAAACCGACGGTTTTTCCAGCGCCTCCACAGCATTGAGATACCGCTGGCGAGCAGAGGAAATACTGTCTGTCAGGCTTTGAAAGTCGGCTGCCCGGATCGATCGGCTGTAAGCTTGCAGTTGAGCGATAGCATCTTGCTGAGACTTGTTATCTGTTGCCGCAGCAATTGCCGGGGAATCCAAACTCAATCGCTCGGAAGTTGCACTTTTGTCACCTGCTTGCGCCACAATAGATCGCCACTCCCACTCAGGACAGCCCCGCAAGTAAACCTGAGCGGCATTTGAGATCACCGAGGGACTCGCAAACGGAAACGGGCCTACCGCCTCCCGTAGCTCGCTTCCCTGCTGCAAAAATTGTTGCAATTCTTGATAAATTTGTCGATCGACCGCCGAATCCAGCATTAATATCGCTACAGCCCCTATCCGCGCTGCTTTCCGCTGTTCTTCAGTAGTTTTGTAATCGGGGATGCTAGCAGTAGCAGGAGCCTTAATCGTCTGAGGAGCTTTCGTCCCCACATCCAGTTTCGGCTGGTTGTAGAAGCGGTGGCCCAGAGTGCTGCTTAGGGAAACTACCGCTACCAGCGCCAACATAGGGGAACGAGCTTGATTTTTGAGGCTTGATTTGGAGGTTTTACTTGTAAATTTAGTAGTAAAAGTCTCGGGAAGAAGCCATTTCTGGCGCGACAAACGGCTCAGGAGAGGCCCGCTAGTGCGCTCGGTATCTGCTTTGCTGTCGCCATTTTGCACTTTAGCAATGTGTTGGCGCAGTGAGCGCGCAGCCCCTAGCTGCTCAATCTGCCGCATCAATGAGGAGAGCGTATTCATTTGTGTCGAAGATATATCACTGTTATCCAGCAGCTTTGTCAGAATTTCTGACTGTGCATCTTGATTGAGTTTATCCGAACTAGCGTGGCTCTATATTCAACGCCCCAGGCTACTTTGCCTAACTATCGCCAGCAGTTGGGTTTCTTGACTGTGGCCCACAACGCAAGAAGCTTATTTCCTTCCCTTGTCCATCTTGAACAGAACTCGCGCGCGAGGGCTAAAAACCCGGTTTATCGGTAGATTCTTCGTTGGCTAACCCCATATTCTCGTAAAAACCTGCTTTTTTGGGGCAAGCACGTCCGTCCTATTTAATTTTTTACTTTTTAATCTTTAATTGTCGCTCTCCTTCGGCTTTCGTTTTTGACTTGTTAATTGCTAATTTCTCATTGCTAATTTATCCTTTCCCCTCCCTGTTAAAAGCTCCAAACTTTATATTTTACGAGGTCTAATGACATAAGGTGCCGCCACCGATCGGGCTAGGGCTGCGGAATCCAGTCCGGCATCTGGGCTGTAAACTCCTGCCCAAACAGCAAACAGGTTATTTGCTAACTCTACAATTTTTACATCGCTGCCAGTTCCCCAGAGCGAGGGTTCTCGGCCCTCAGCTAGCTGCAGCGAATTAACCTCAGCCGAAGATACCTGTCGCCATTCTACAGGAATCCCAGCAACGCCGTTATAGGCTCCAGACAAAGCTCCTGTCAAAGCGCAGGTTATTTGTCCGGCTATACCACAGCGGGCAGCACGCACCACTGACAAGCGCAAGTCTTCTGGGGTGTTCAAAAAGCAGTAGAAAGCTAAGGCAATGGGAATGAAATTTCCAGGGTTGACAATTAACTCGGTGTGTAATTTTTTTTCACCTTCGCCCTGTCTTTCTCGAAAAGCTGTGGCGCTTTTGCACAGATGAGTGGCGGCTGTTTCTAAATCGGCTCCCTTTTCTAGTAGTATTTGCACTTGCAGCAGCAGCTCTGTTAAGGCATTATCTGTTTTCAGGTAGGCAAGTGTTTGCTCGATCGCTGTCGCGGGATCAAGTCTTTCTTTGAGAGATCGGGCGATCGTAAATGCTACTGCTAAAATTGCTGTTTCCCATTCTGGCTGGTTTTCGTTGTGCCAAACCTCTATCGCCAGCATGATTTTTTCTCGCAGCTTGGCTTTATTTTCGTGAAAAAACATCGCCGATGGCAGCGCAGCAAGGGCAGCTTCACCAGGGTTAAGTAAGGTTGGAAACTCACTGTTGCGGGGATGGTAGATTTCCGACTTGGCAAATGCTTCCCAAGTATCGCGCCAATCTTTTAAATCTAAACCCCTACACCGAATTAAACTTTGAGCACACGCTACCGCAAGTCTCCCGGATGCGGATGAGTCTTTGCCACTTGGGATTTTACTGTTGACAGAATTCAACGCCAATGTTGCCCCTCTTAGGGTCAATTGTTGGTGTTTCGTCAGTTGTAAAATCGGCTGCAAGTCTTCTGTTTGGGGGGAAATACCCACGAGTTGCCTCTGGTATTGCAGGCCTATAGAGTCTCCTAAAACTGCCCCCAGGATGGTTCCTTGAAACTTGCTCAACAGGGAATGCCGCATTTGAATTTAACTCTAGTTGTTAGTAATTGGTAATTTATAATTTATAATTTTTTCTGGTATCCTTTTTTGCCAAAGTCGGGAGCATCTCATATTTGTAAAAACACTTATTATGGCTCCTTCCTTCTTCTTCCTTCTTCTTCTTTCCTCCTGACTCCTGACTCCTGGCTCCAATTTCTAGCGGAGGGCTGCATAAGTGAGATGCTCCCCCAAAGTCTTGTGATTAATTTGAATTCAACCCAAACATATAAGGGCTGGTTTTCCATCTAAAACCTGCCCTCATCCGATCGCTACCATCGGTAAATTTCTAATTTTTAATCAGGTAACTAACTAGAGCTTGCAGCCCCAGCCGATAACTTTCTGAGCCAAAACCGCTGATTTGCCCGATCGCCACCGCTGCGATAAACGAGTGATGCCGAAAAGCTTCCCGCCGGTAAATATTGCTCAGATGAACTTCTACCGCAGGGATATTCACCGCGGCGATCGCGTCTCTAATTGCCACACTCGTATGAGTATAAGCTCCAGCATTAATCAATAAGCCTTGGTGCTGCCCTAACATCGAGTGAATTGCATCCACCAACACCCCTTCATGATTCGACTGCTGAATTGAGACTTGCACCTGGAGGGCTTGCGCTTCTCGTTCTAGCAACTTGTTGATATCATTTAAAGTCGCAGAACCATAAACTCCAGGTTCTCGCTGACCCAATAGATTCAGATTAGGGCCGTGAAGTACCAGGATATTTAACAATTTTAAAATTTCCAGCGCAACTAAAATTATGAGAGTTTTGACATGGGATTTACAACCAGTCTGCCACCTCAAACGTCAAACCTTAAACCTCAAACTTCTAATTCAGTCCCGACTACCTGCGATTCCTGGGTTGGTTGACAGGAATACGAATCGGTTCGAGTTCCGGTTCAGGATCGGGACTCAGCAGTCCTTCTATCAGCTTGCGAACCCATTCTTTAATTTGTTCCAGCACCTTTTCAATGTCTTCCATTGAACGGATAGCTCCTTTTTTTATAGTCTAGATTGCTAAACCGACGGCTAAATATCTGAAAATAAGCAAGCACGACTTTGAAACCAAAGGTCAAACTTGCTTTCTCGCTTGCTGGATATTTTGAGCAATGGAGAGAGTCAGTATATTGGCCAATCAGTCCTATCTTATTATCATAACGAATCTTTACAGATAATCAAGAGGCAAAAGGAAAATTGCCGAATTATATCGGAGTAGAGAGTGTTAAATAAAACTTAAGCTTACGGTTTACTGTTGACAATTGACCAATCGTAGGATTTTTTCTACGCTTTTGCCAACAATAATTTACGCCGGAGGCGATCGAGCGCCGTACAGCTACTCAGATTCCGAATCCAATCGCGGCCTCTGGCATCGCCAAAACGGTATTCAAAACTTTCTGCGGATCCGTGGGGGCCCGCTAAACCAACATAAACCAGTCCGACAGGTTTAGCGTCTGTGCCGCCTCCGGGCCCGGCAATGCCTGTAATGCTCAATCCCCAATTTGTCTTGAGGCTGGCGCGAACTCCCGCAGCCATTTGTTTTGCCACTTGGTGGCTGACTGCCCCAAACTCGGCTAAATCTTGCGGATTAACACCTAATAATCCTTCCTTAACCCGATTGTCGTAAGAAATAATCCCGCCTAAAAAGTAGCTCGAACTGCCGGGAACACCAGTCAGCATCGCCCCCAATCCACCTCCCGTGCAGGATTCAGCCACGCTAAGAGTTTGCCCCGCATCAAGCAACAATTGGCCGACAGTGGAAGCGAGGCTATCGCTATCAGCACCGTAACAGTCCGAGCCGGCAATTTGCCGCAACTGTTGTTCGATCGGTTCAATCAAATTTTTCGCCGCCACGGAGGACTCCGCGCGGGCCGAAATCCGCAGTTTGACTTCGCCGTGATTGGCGTAGGGAGCCACAGTAGGATTAGTTAAATTCAGAAAACTATCTACTTTTTCCGCCAATGCCGACTCAGCAATGCCCCAAAATTTCAATGTGCGGCTGTAAATAGTTTCGCTGCACCAGCCACCATTTTTCAGGTAAGGAACGGCCGTTTCTTGCCACATTAAGTGCATTTCCGCCGGTACGCCGGGAAATGTCATTACTGTCACGTTAGAAACCGGCTGCCAAATAATGCCCGGTGCAGAACCGCTGCGGTTCGGCAGAATGTCCGCAGTTTCTGGAATTAAAGCTTGTTTGCGATTGCTGGGACTCATGGTGCGTCCCCGCTGGGCATATTTGTATTCGATATCTGCGATAATTTCCGGCTTTTCGATGAGAGGAACCCCAAAAAAATCGGCGATTGTTTCGACTGTGAGGTCGTCTGGTGTGGGGCCCAGGCCTCCGGTAAAGAGCAAAAGCTGCGATCGACTGACGGCGATTTCTAACACTTGTTTGATACGTTCTGGATTGTCCCCCACCACTGTTTGATAGTAGTGAGGGATTCCCAGACTCGCTAATTCTTTGGCTAAAAACTGGGCATTGCTATTAAGAATATCGCCTAACAGCAATTCAGTGCCAACACAAATAATTTCAGCAACCATTCAATTTTAGATTTTAGATTTTGGATTTGCGATTGGGGAATTAATTGGGGAATGACACCAATCAACAGTCAACAGTCAACAGTCAACAGTCAACTAACTATCGAGCGTGTCTCCAAACTTTCCAGCTAGCATATCCCAGCAAACTGGTTGCACCCATAGCGTAAATTACGCCGCTGGGAAGCGAAAAAGCTAGGGCTAAACTTCCCACCCACAGTGTCAGTGAGTAAATAAATAAAACCGCAAATCGATGGGATAGTCCGGCTTCTAGAAGTCGGTGGTGGAGATGGCGCTTGTCAGCAATAAACGGTGACTTGCCGTTGCGAAGTCGATCGAGAATCACCGCCGACATATCTAAAATCGGTACAGCTAAAATTAAATATGGCAGCAACACAGAAGTAACAGCCGTAGTTTTAACTAACCCAATTACTCCCACTCCAGCGAGAGTAAACCCGATAAAATAAGCCCCGCCATCTCCCATAAAGATTTGAGCCGGATTGAAGTTGTAGCGCAGAAATCCCAAGGCCCCGCCAGCTAAAGCCGCTGCAATCA
Source organism: Microcoleus sp. B5-D4 (assembly GCF_036705145.1). Classification (NCBI taxonomy): domain Bacteria; kingdom Bacillati; phylum Cyanobacteriota; class Cyanophyceae; order Oscillatoriales; family Microcoleaceae; genus Microcoleus; species Microcoleus sp. B5-D4. The sequence goes on from NZ_JAUBTV010000002.1 coordinate 9,325, forward strand.
GGGCCGCCGCCGGTTGGTGCATCGCCAGACTGACAATCAGCATCACAACTGCTGCAATCCCTGAAACTCCGGCCGCTAAACCGTCTAAACCATCAATCCAGTTGATGGCGTTGGCCATGCCGACGAGCCAAATTACGGTAATTGGCAAGCTCAGCCAGCCAATATCAGTCAGTCCCAAGGAGGGAACTGTGAGAAACTCAATTTGTACGCCTGCCATCCAAACGATGCTGGATACGCCAATTTGCATGAGCAAGCGTTTTAAGGCCGAGAGCGAAAATAGGTCGTCTGCTAAACCGATGAGGAAGAATCCGATGCCGCCGAGGGTGACTCCCCAAATTTCGTATTCGTCTTTGGGATTGAGAACTTGTCCGTTAGCATCAATGAAGCCTCCTGAGAGCCAGACAAATAAGAGGGCAGTGATAGTGCCGAGAAAGATGGAGACTCCTCCCAAGCGCACCATCGGGCGCTTGTGGACTTTTCGCTCGCCTGGCCGATCGACTCGCCCGCTTTTGAGACCAATTTTTTTGACTATTGGCGTACTCCAGAGGACGACGATCGCAGAAACCAGGAAAGCGAGTATGTGGTACAGATACTGGTACGGCATCTGAAATCAATTTTAAATAGTGCGGGGCAATTAGGCTGTCAGGCAGAGTCTACTACATTTCAGATGGCTTATAACAAGGAAACATCTTGAAGAGTGACTGGGGGTTTGGGAGTCGGAGATTTGCCGCAATGGCAGTTGCCCTGGGGCGAATTGTCAGGTTGTTCATTCATAACTCTCGAATTAACGATTTGAAATATCGACTTTTTCGCGAGCAAAAAAGTCGATATTTGGCGAGCGGGCCCAGCCCTAGCGGTATCTTTCGCAACCGACAAATACCGTTAGTCAAACCAGCCCCGCCCGACAAATATCTTTACTAAAAACCGTATTGGCGATCGATATTTTTGGTGAAAACAGCTTGTCAATATCGCTACCGGCAACTCTCAATCTTTTCCTGCTCTTTATACCCTTTTACCCGTACACTTCCAACTACCAATTCCCCATTGCCGATCAGGAAAATTAAGCTAATGCCGGCACTTTCAAGTACAAGTGGGGATATAAGGGGAAGCGATCGCACAGTGCTGCTACTCGACGCAGGCAGTCGGCTGCGACGCTTTCATCATCTGGATTTAGCAGGCGATCGGCGATAATATTGCCAATCTCGGTAAATTCTGCTGTTCCCATTCCCCTGGTGGTCATCGCCGGCGAACCGAGTCTCAAACCGCTGGTGACAAAGGGCGATGCCGGATCGAAAGGCACGGTATTTTTATTAGCAGTAATATTCACACCGCTGACTAATTGGTCGGCTCGCTTGCCTGTCATGTTTGCCGATCGCAAATCAACTAGCATTAAGTGATTGTCCGTGCCACCGGAAACGAGTTTTAAACCCCGCTGCTGCAACTGTGCAGCTAAAGCGCGCGCATTTTCAATTACTTGACCGGAATAAGTTTTAAATTCAGGCTTTAATGCTTCGCCGAAAGCTACTGCTTTGCCCGCAATGACGTGTTCTAAGGGCCCACCTTGGGTGCCGGGGAACACTGCTTTGTCAAATTTTTTACCTAATTCCGGGTCATTAGTCATAATCAAGCCGCCACGGGGGCCCCGCAGGGTTTTGTGAGTGGTGGTGGTGACTGCGTGACAGTGGGGGAGGGGGTTGGGGTGATGCCCTGTGGCGACTAACCCGGCGATGTGGGCGATGTCGGCGAGCAGGTAGGCTCCGATTTCGTCGGCGATCGCTCTAAACTTCTCAAAGTCGATAATTCGCGAATATGCTGAATAGCCACAAATTAGCAATTTCGGTCGGTTTTCTTTGGCGAGTGCCAAAATTTCGTCATAGTCAAGCTGTTCTGTTTCTTGGCTGACGCCGTAGTGAAAAGCTTTGAACCATTTGCCGGATACGTTGACCGGCGAACCGTGGGTCAAGTGTCCGCCGTGGGACAAATCCATGCCCATAATTCCGTCTCCGGGTTCCAGCAAGCTCAAAAATACTGCAAAGTTGGCTTGAGCGCCGGAGTGGGGCTGGACGTTGGCGTGAGCGGCTCCAAATAGCTGTTTGGCACGATCGATCGCAATTTGCTCGATGCCGTCAATAAATTCGCAGCCGCCGTAGTAGCGTTTCGCTGGCAGTCCTTCGGCGTATTTATTGGTCAGCACTGAGCCTTGAGCTGCCATTACCGCTGCCGAGGTAAAGTTTTCGCTGGCGATGAGTTCTAGGTGGTCTCGCTGCCGCTGGAGCTCTTGCCCGATTAAATCGGCAATGAGCGGATCGGTTTTGGAAAGGAATTCTAAGTTAGAGTCCGTCACAATAATCAACCTCTTGAGAGTTTTGGGATTGGGAATTGGGGATCTTATACCGTACTACGGATTTCGCACCATTGACATAAATATTACGTTGTGTTCAGGTTAAGCGGTTTGTCCCCAACTCCTGACATACAATGAAATTACTGGTGTGAAACCTGCCGGAGGTATCAAATGTTAGTCATTTTAATGGAAAATCAGATGCTTGCCCCTCAGTGTGTTTGCCAAAGTTGTTTGCTGGCCGATCGCACTGGACAACCGCGCTGGAGCGGTGGAGAGCTTCGCTGTGGACATCCAGTTGCTAAACCTACGGAAAATTTGCCCGATCGGTACGAGTGTCAAATGGGCTTCGTCATTGCCAATATTAAATAATCATCGGCCAAATAGGGCATGGGGCATGGGGCATGGGGCAAATAGGGCATGGGGCATGGGGCATGGTGACTATTAACCCGATTCGATCTAAGTTCCCCTGCATCTGGTACTTGAGGCTGCTATCGGCCCACAAATGAGCAAATTCCGGGCGAGTCGGAACTGAGCCTGCTGCGTTATGCTGATTTTAATAGGAATTAATAGTTCACCGATCGACTCAGGAGAGTTCATTATGACTTGGCGCGGGTCTACAACTGTTCCAGACCGGATTTTTGCTTCTTTGCCTTATTTGCTCCCGTTGGTTGACGGGCTTGCCTTTGGCAGGTATCTGTTTGCACAGTTTCCTGTCTTGCAACTGTTTTTTGTCCCGCTCGCTCCTTTGCTACAGATTTATAGTTTGCCCTTCGCTAGCTTGATTATTTTCTTTGCCCTGTATTTAGGAGTAGTTAGAAACGAAAACATCAGTCACTTCATTCGTTTTAATGCGATGCAGGCGATTCTTTTAGACATTGTTTTGATGCTCTGCGGTCTGGTTTTGCCGATTTTTTCTAACGGCTTACAAGTCGCATTTATTGCGGAAACTCTGTATAACATGGTGTTTTTGGGCGCTTTTGCTGCATTTGTCTATGCAGTCGTGCAGTCGCTTTTGGGACGCTATGCAGAGATTCCTCCGCTTTCGGATGCTGTTTATATGCAGGTACGTTAGTCAGGAAAGCAGTTGGTAGTTGGTAGTTGACAGTTGTTAAGCTGTTCGGCATTTAAAAGAAGATAGTAGGGTGCGTCAGTACAGAAGTGTGTCCCAAGTCGGCGTAAGTGTTCGCGCCTGACGCATCTTACCTGGATAGTGAATGGTTTAAATGCGTAACAGCTTAGTTGTTATCCCTATGATTGTCAAACTGAGGTGAAATCTCGATAGGGCGTTGACTGTAGCCTCGCCAAATCGTTCATTTTGCCGATCGGGAAAATCATAGGGTTTATACCAAATCCTGGTAACATACCCCCTTTATTTCTCTTCTAGCTTCTACCTTCTACCTTCTGCGGTCAATCCGTTACATCCGTTACATCCGTTACAAAATCCGTTGCCGAACTTCCTTATTCCTTCTACTTATCAATGAGACAAAATTATTCAAACAATCTCTCGCAGATGAACTATTGGATCTTGATATTCATCATTAAAAGATGCCTCAGCAATAAAAATTAATTGCCGAATATTTTGTCCAATACTCAACTTGGAATTGAGGATAAAAATGCCCGGAATATGATGACCTTCAGCCAAATGGTCTGTCAAATGCACGGGCATGGATTTACGATTATTCGTCACCAATATAAAGTTATATTCCTCACACCATTTAATAATTTCTGGATCTAAAGTTCCCCGACTCGGAGCTTCTGGTTCGCCTACACACCAAATTATCAAATTTGGATTGCCTGTAAGGATTTCAGCTTTATAGGTAGGATCTACATTTTCATCCAACAGATAATTGAGACTCATTGATGATTTGTTGGGATTTTTTTTTCCGAGCTCAGTTTTTGCAGTCTAACAATACCAAGTGGAGGGTTAAGTTCTTGTGCTTTCAGTTGCTGATGGCTCCACTCCAACCAATCAGCAATGTAGTTACTAACGGCTTCTTTATTGTGCAGATAGTAAAGGATAGTAGCATAAACTTGTTCCAAGTTAAGAGATGGATAAGTTTGAGCAATTTGTTCAGGAGTGCGCGCGCGATGAATGAAATCATATAGAACAGTTTCAATGCCGATTCGCGTCCCTTTGACCCGAATATCATCTGGCCGCTGAAAGTCAAAATAGTCTTCGAGTTGCATGGGCGAATGATCCTATTTCAAAGTTGGTGAAAATTGACGGGCTAATTGATATTATACAGCAGATTCCAAGCCCTCCCCGTAGGGACAAAGGCTTTCGCCGTGTCCTCACAAATAACCCATAACTAATGAGTGACAGTATTTTCAAGACTGCCGATGCCTTCAATTTCGATGCGGACTCGATCGCCTATTTGTAGCGGCCCTACTCCTTGTGGCGTTCCAGTCAGTATCACATCGCCTGGAATTAGGGTCATTACTTGACTGATGTAGGAGACGAGAAAGTCTGGCGAAAATACCATGCGATCGATCTGGGATGACTGTACGGGTCGATCGCTCTCATTGACAAAAGTCTGCAATTGTGCAGCAGGACTCAATTCGCGGACAATCCAAGGCCCCAAGGGACAAAAAGTATCGAACCCTTTGGCCCTCGCCCACTGGTTGTCCCGCTTTTGCAAATCTCTGGCTGTTACGTCATTGGCGATGGTATAGCCCCAAATTTTGCTGTGTGCTTGTTCGGGAGTGCAGTTGGTACAATGTTCGCCAATTACCAGGGCCAATTCTCCCTCGTAATCTACCCTTTCCGACTGCTGCGGATAGCGAATCGCTGCACCTGCAGGGATGACAGCACTCGGAGGCTTGAAAAACAGCAGGGGTTCTTCCGGTACTGGGGTTCCCATCTCGGCGGCGTGATCGACATAATTTTTGCCGACGGCTACAATTTTTGAGGGAGAGCACGGGGCGAGAATTTGGTAAGTATCTGGTGAAAGTTCCAAATCGGTTGGTTGTCCTTTTAACCAGGGCGGTGCATCAAATACTTGAACGCTGTGGCCCAGTTGCAGTAAACCGTAATGGATGTGTCCTTGTGTTGTTTTAACTCGAACGTAGCGCTGGGCCATAGTATTTTAGATTTTAGGTTTTAGATTCTAGATTCAAAAAGACTTGTGCAAGTCCTAAATAGAATATATATAAACATGGATCTAGGGATAATTTCTGAAAATTTATTGTTCGATCGACCTTTAAGATTTTTGCTGTATTATTTTTAACCCACTTTCCGTGCACATTCCGCGCAGCGGTTTGTCCCAGGAGTCAACGGGTAGTTGGGCCAGCAAGGCAAATTCAAAGATTGTGGCGATCGTAACTTTTGATTCCCACTCAGCTAAACTGAGCATTCGATCGTAATAGCCACCGCCGTAGCCCAAGCGATAGCCGCGAACATCGCAGCCTACTGAGGGTACGAGCATTAAATCTACTTCTGAGTGGTCTATTTTAGGAGCATCCGGCAGTGGTTCGAGTATGCCATAAGCTCCAGTATGTAAAGCATCTCCGGGCTGCCAGATGTGCCAGGATAGCTCTTTGCCGACACAGCGGGGAAATCCCCATTTTTTAGGGGTGGGAATGGCATTTGTGGGACAGGCATCTTGCCTGTCTCCAGAATTGAGCAGGCAAGATTCCTCCTCCACAGAAGATGTAAATAGGGGACTTAAATCTGGTTCTTGGCGACAACTGAAGTAGGCGAGAATTGTTTTTGCTTGGGTGAATAGGGGCGAGTTTTGCAGGTGATTGCAGAGGCTCGTGCTCTTTTGTCTCCATTCTTGTGCTGATAGGGATTTGCGAGTGTTGAGGAGCGATTTTCTTAATTCAGTTTTAGTTAATGAAGGTTCAGCAGTATTCATATTTGCGATCGAATCTCTCGTTTGACTTCCAGTTCGACAGGGGTTAAAAACCCCTGTCTCACAGCGAAAGTCCTCTAAAAGAGGACTACAATTAATGGCATTTTCATTACACTCTGTAGTCGGTTTTAACTCACATCTTGCACCATTCTCAAGAACGGGCAAGATGCCCGTTCCACAAAGAGTGAATTTTCTTGTGGAACAGGCATCTTGCCTGTTCCTAAACAAGTAATTGAGAATGGTGCAACATATCAGTTTTAACCGACTTTAGCTTTGAGGCAGGGGTTTGAACCCCTGCCGGACTGTCGGACTGTGGGAAAGTATCAACAAACTGGATTTGATATTACATATTGTCTCACCACAGGACAAAGATTGAATAGCGTTTCATTCTCCTGTTCTTCTATTTCAACGAACGATCGCCTCCCCAAAGATTGCAGCCCGTCGAATAAGTCTGAGGGCGAGAAATCGGCATCTTGTAGCAATTGCTCTATTGAAACTAAATTTGCTTCGCGACTGAGCTGGGAGATTAGCTTTTTCTCTAATTCTGACAAACGATTTATCTGCGGGTGCAATGTTGCTGCCAATTCTTCCCCTAAGAATAGCATATCATATTTCAAAAAATATGCAACCCGGCCTCGGAATATTTCCTGAATCGTGGTGGCGACTATTTTCAACCACAATGGATTGCCTCGGTAGGTGTTAATTAGGTTTTCCCATGTTTCGGGATTGAGTAAACTTTTTTGTCGGAAAATTTCGGCTGCTGCTGCACCTATGCCTTTGAGTTGTAAGCTGCGAACTGGTGAATTTTCTCCTTTTAACGCGGTAATTTCTCTGGGTGGTTCCCAACTATTGAGAATTAAACAACTGTTGTGGGTTGTTTCTCCGATTTGTCTGAAGAAGATGCTGTAGCTTTCGCATTCTGGGCGGTAATTTCCTGCTAGTTGTCCGCTGCTGAGAATGGTTTGCACGTCGTCGAGGATAATGAGACAGCGGTTTTTTCGCAGATATTCCATTAACAGGGAAAGTCCATCGGGAAAGTTGGTAGGGAGTTCGATTTCGGGTTGATTTAAAAGAAATTTTAGGAGATTTTTTAGGGTTGTTTCTAAGGGTGGGGAGTGGCGGAGACTTCGCCAGATGACGTATTGAAAGTTATGCTGAATTTTTTGAATGAGGTGGAGGGAAAGTGCGGTTTTGCCGATACCGCTGAGTCCTGATATTGTTGCGAGGGTGCACTTTTCTTGGACGATCCATTTTTCCAGGGTGGCGAGTTCGGATGTGCGATCGGACAATGATGAAATATGAGGTGCGTCTGCTAAGTCTAGTCTGGTTGGGGGTTGGGAGGTGTCTGAGGTGGGGGTTGAGGGCGATCGGGTTTTTGGGATTTCGGGAGCTTGCAAACTATTATCACCAGAAAACGAGCGAGAAGCCCCTGGCTTTAGACATGGGGAGGAAAGCGGCTGCGACTTCAGTCGCCTTGAATTAAAATCCATAGGAATAGCCATCTTTTTTGTGAATAGATTTGCAATATTTATGACTAATTCCTGCTACTCTTCCCGTCGTTGTGGCGATGTCGAACGAACCGGATGCGCGGCAAAGAATTCGTCCCACATAGGTGCCGACCTTCTTGCCTGCTGTGACGGTAGCGCTGACAATATCGCCAGTTTGAAAACCGAAATGGATTTGCTTTCTCGACTTGTGACGAATTGGGAAGCCAAACTTATCTGTGCCGCACATTTGTCGAGTACCGTGTCCTGCTGCCTTAATTAGCAGCGGTTGAGAAGTCAGCACTTTTAATTCTTCGACTTTGCCTACACAAGCAGCATCTAACCAGTAAGTTTTAGCTAAATTTAATCGAGTGCGGTTGAACTTTGTTAGACCACCACTGCCTGTAGAAACAAGCAAGCCATTCATACGAAGTCGGTTAAATAACGCCCAGCGAGTTGAATTGACTGCTGCTGCGTCTTTTAAAGACCGCTTTGCTTGAGATAGAATTCGCTTCAAAATCTCTGGCTTTTTGGAGAGGAATTGCTCAATATCTTGAGTTCCCTTCCGAGTATTACAATTTTCGCAAGCAAGGCAAAGATTAGAAATACGATTAGATCCGCCTTTGGCTTTGGGATGAATGTGTTCGACTTGTAGCGGTGTATCCGTAACTCCACAATACGCGCACTTCCTATCCCATTTATTCAACAAGTATTCGCGGATTTCGTAACCACATAAAACGCCTTGCTGGTACTCCAGTCCACTAATTTCTGGATTTTCTAGTCGTTGTAAGTCGAATCGCACAAGTTCTTGAGCAATAGAACTAATGGGAGCGACTTTCATTAATCTAGTTACCCATGTCAGGATTGTTTCGACACGATGTTGCAAGCTTGGAGCCAGCCATCCTTTAGGGCAAGTTCTATTTAGAAATCTAGCCTTTCGATAACGAGTATGGCGATTTCTCCTGCCTCTACGCAGTGAACGGCGAGACTCCAAACAGGCTTTAATTGATTGACCTCGGTGAGTTAGTTCTGCACCAAAGATTACGTTTTCTCCTTCGACTAATGCAATGCCCGTGGTTTTGGAGCCAGGATCTATTTTAAGAGTGATGGGTTGTTGGGATACCGTTACCTCTACTTTGAGAATTAGCGTGAATGGATACCTTTTGAAAACAGCAGCTTTGCCAGTGGTTAGCAATTTACGAGCCATTCCTGGGCGGATTGGATTGAGCGGTCGTTTTTGGGTATCAAGTACAAAAACGAAATTAGACATAAAGTCCTCCATTGCTGGGTAAAGTTCGCTTCGAGAATGTTTTATGAGCTTGTTGTGTCAAAAGCACTGGTTTAACCCCGTTAAGCCTGTTTAACTTTTGGCGATAGAGCGGAAAACTAGCGTCGCATTCTCCGGTATCATGACTCAAAAAACGGAGGTCTAATCCTGTCTCTGGTAAGGTTCGAGCTTTCTTCTTGAACCGCTCGGAACGAGCCGGACTTCCCAAAAGCCCCCGCTTTTAAGCGTGGGGTTCCTTACAGACATTTACATTACCAATCTGTAAAGAATTTTTTCCATAATTTGAAAAGTAGGCAAATTGCGACCTCTCCAATGCCGACCTAAAATTTAATTTATTGACATTTTCACCTAATACATCTGAGAGTAGTTGCCATAATTCCGATGCGACATTTCTGACATGACCTTCTGTGCAGTGAGATTCTTCTGCAATTTTAGAGTATCTTTGACCTTTCCATACACCCAGCAGGATAGCTTTTTGCAGATCCTCCAAATGTTCTCCCGTCTTGGCGAAAACCATGTCATCGGCAAATCTCAAGACTTCTTGAACGTTCATTAGTCAGGTAGGCGTGAAAGTTTTGCCTATTTTATCATATTTTTTATGACATTTTCTGACAAAGATGACACAATCTGACGTTTTCTGACAGAGCGATCGTCTCAATTGCTGATAAAATTTGACATTTTATGACTCCGATAAATTCATAATTAGAAGATAATTATAAAAAACAAATAACTTCCTGTGGATTAAACTAGCGGGTAGCAGAATGCTATGAACATTAATTTTAGACGCTATCGGGAACAAAAAGGTATCAGTCAAGAATCAGTTGCCACCGGGATCGGAATTTCTGTAGATCAGGTTAGACATTATGAGCAGTTCCCTGCACAAGTTCCGATGGGAATGGCAGTAAAATGGCTGCTAATATTAGGTGAAGACATGGCAACTGCCATGTCACAGGAAATACCTCCACTCCCAGGAATTGAACCAGGCAGTCCCTACGCTGAACTTTATCGCCGACTAAATTTACTTAATCAGTATATCGATGAAAATTCTTTTTTACCTTGGCTAGAATTGCCAACGGAACTACGTAAACCTAACGCTCTGCAAGAACAAATTAACCAGTATTACCAAAAACCAAATGTTGTCTTGACAGGAGCCTTTGACTCTGGCAAATCCTATCTTGCTAATACTCTTTTAGGCCAAAAAGTATTGCCAACAGGCTATCAGCCTGCAACAAGAGTCATTACCATTGTTTGTCATGTGGAAAGTCGCCCCGAATGGTTTGATGGAAACGTGGGCATTATTGATGAGAAATTTTGGCAAGATGAAAACGGCAAGCTAAATTTTGACTTCCTATATTTAGAGGATAGGGAGCGTTGTCAGAAGCATTTTTTGCAATTCGGCTCCTTTGACCTGCTAGAAAAATATGGCGTACACCAATATGATGACTCTGACGACAGCAATGACGGCGGACATACAGCTATAGTTTATGTAGATGCTCCTTTGTTAAGAGGGTGTAACCTGATTGACCTTCCCGGTTACTCTGATAAACAAGATGAAGTATCAAAGGATGTTGAGAAAGCTAATAGTGCCACCAAGATTGCTAATGTCTTGCTTTATGCTTCTCCTGCCAAGGGTCACATCAATGGTCAAGATATGGTGCGGCTTCGGAATTTGCTGCGTTTGTTGCCGACCCCAGAGAATGAGTGCAACGACTTTCCGACGCTAGGCAATTTCTTTATTGTGGCGACACACGCAGATCCGAGTATCCCTGACGATGAGCTTCCCAAAATTCTCAATAAAGCTTCAGCCAGACTGTATAAAGAACTTGATGAAACTGCTATAGAGTTTCGTCGGAAGCTAACAAAGCGGGATATTACCAAGGAAGATGTGCAAAAGCGTTTCTTCACTTTCTGGTCAGAAAAGCCGGATCGCTGTCAGCGTCTCTTTGATGATTTAACTCAACTCCTCTGCGAGACTCTTCCTAAACCAGTCATCTCTCGTATCGACCGCGAAATCAATGCCGTCAAAAAGGACAAAAAACAAGAATACGCTAACTCGATTGAGCAATATCAAACAACTGTTGCCAAAATAGAGGAGTATCGAAAGGATCTTGACAAAGCGGAAAAAAATGAACCAGAACGTCAGCGAGAAATGCGGCAAAAACGCAGTCAAGTGAGCAAACAAATTAAGGAATTAGAGAAAGATACCCGCCAATCATTTCAGACCTATGCGGCAAAAAAGATCGATGTAGAGTTTATAGAACAAATGATTCGCCAGAGATACGACAAACAGAAAGAGGCTCAAGAATACGCTCCCGGTTATTTAGTCGATCTGCTGCAAAGTCATTTAGAAAATCGGATTAGTGTCAATTCTGAAAAACTCAAGGCTGAGATTGACGCTTTTCTAGAAAAATACCCAGTGCCTAAACTTCCCAACAAAGATGGAATAGTAGTATCTATTCCCTTCGATACAAAAGGAGCTTTTCTTGGTGGGATAGCAGGTTTAGGTACTTATGGTGCCTTAGCCGCTTGGGCAGCAGGCCTTGGCAATCTTGGCAGCTATATCTTAGTAGCGAAATTAGTCAGTCTTTTGTCAGCACTTGGTATTAGTATCGGTGGTGGCACGGCAACAGTAATTTCTTTCGTAGCTGCGATTGGTGGCCCAATAGTTCTAGGGATCGGTTTAGCTGCTGGAGTGGCTTCTTTTGTGTGGAGTTTATTTACGGAAGCTTGGCAGAAGCGGTTAGCAAAAGAAATTCACCAACAATTCAAAAAACAGGGTGTTGTTGATAAATTCTTAGGAGGAATCGACCAGTATTGGCAAGAGACAGCCACAGCCTTTGATAAAGGTGCCGACGCAGTTGAAGCAAAATGCAAACAGTATCTCAAGCATCTGCACGAAATTACTTCAACTGATACCCAGTCAAAAGAACGAATTGAACAGATTATCATAAATCTGGAGAAACTCAGGGTTTTTTTCGCCAACATTCCTTGGGATACCCAGGGAGAATGTTTGTAAAAAAAACCAGCGGTTCTCGTGGCAAACCACCCAAACCCAATAAAACGACGTATTGAACGGCTGGCGGGGTTGTCACCCCACCAGCTTTTTTGTCAGATTGTAAAAATTTGGCACTGTTACGACATTAAAAACTTCCCACGCCAATTCCCAAGAAATTATCATATCTTGAACACTAAACCTATTGCAAAAGTAATTTGAACCGGAGAACCTGCCCCTGATGCCGCTCGATTGGTATGATTTCTTAGTTCCCCTCTGCGACGACAAGAGGCAAGTGTAATAGCGGTTTTCACTGCCGACTATTGTCAGTGAATTATCACCCAAATTTGTATAATTTCTTAGTGCCAGAAGGCGGACTGGTTTGTGTAGGATAGGTGGCAATCGCCGACTCTTATAAATGAGGTTTCTCACCCGCATTTAGTATTATATCATGTACGATCGAGCGATTAAAAGGGCGGGTTTTTGAGATTGTCAATTATTGGCAGATATTTTTCGTGAACCCGCCCCTACCGTATTAGGGGTAATCGACCGGAAATAATATTATTCCTAAAAAAACCCGGTTTCTTGAAGAAACCGGGTTTTCCACACTCAAACTGCGTGTTTTCGATACCAATCAATGGTATTTTTCAACCCATCCTTAAACTTCACCTCCGCAACAAAACCAAACTTTTCCTTAGCCCTTTCCGTATCCAAACAGCGGCGCGGCTGACCGTTCGGTTTGTCTGTTTCCCAAACAATTTCTCCCTCAAATCCCATCAATTCGCAAATCGTTTCCACTAAATCGCGAATTTTAACTTCGCTATTCGTTCCCAAATTAACCGGGTCAGATTCACTGTAATCTTGGGTTGCCATCACAATTCCCCGCGCGGCATCTGTAGAATACAAAAACTCGCGGCTGGGGCTGCCGTCGCCCCAAACTGGCAGTGTTTTGTCTCCCCTTTCTTGCGCTTCGTGGACTTTGCGAATTAATGCGGGGATAACGTGGGAACTTTTTGGGTCAAAGTTATCTTCTGGGCCATACAAATTTACTGGTAGCAAGTAGATACCGTTGAATCCGTATTGCTGGCGGTAGGATTGCAGTTGCACTAATAAGGCTTTTTTGGCAATTCCGTAAGGTGCGTTAGTTACCTCTGGATAGCCGTTCCACAGGTCATCTTCTTTGAAAGGAACTGGGGTCAAGTTGGGATAAGCGCAAATCGTGCCGACGCAGACAAATTTTTCGACTCCTGCTTCGTAGGCGGCGTGGATTAGTTGCGCGCCCATCATCAAATTGTCGTAAAATAATTCAGCGGGTTTGACTAGGTTTAAGCCGATGCCGCCGACGTGGGCGGCGAGGTGAATGATGATATCTTGTTGGTCGGCGGCGCGCTTGCAGTTTTCCATAACGCGGAGGTCGCAGTCGCGCGATCGACTTACAGAAATTTTATCAGCATCGGCCCCTGCTTTCACTAGCTGGTCGATTACCTGACGGCCCAAGAAACCGGCGCCGCCCGTGACTAGAATGCGTTTGCTGCTTACATCCAAGCTTGTCATAATTTTAGCCTCGGGATTTTGAATAAAGGTCGATCGACAATTTCAATTCTAAAATTGTTGCTTTAGCAAAAAAAGCTTTCAGCTACAGGATGAGGTTGCCCACAAATTTGTTTTAGCTGCTGCAGATAGGGACAATTTGCGCCGTGCACACCCGAAAGTTAGATATAGGGGCCGCGAGTCCTCAACTATCATTTTAATGTTTTTTTTAGCCCGCACAGCCGAAAATTTTGCGAGCAATTAAGCTGGTTCTTTGAATGCCGATCGCGCTACGCTAATACCTGTAACAATCCTCCGATCAGTTGTGAAGTGTGTGCAGGGGCTATCCCCCGGTGCGCGCCTTTCGCCAAAGGGGTAGACACGGGGCCCTACCCCTACAAATTGTTCCCACTGACGGCTTGGTTTAGCGACTTAATCAAATCCGTTGCCCGAACCTCGACCTTGCTCCTCTAAAGCTTTCATGTCAGCATCTACCATTAAATGCACTAACTCCTGAAAAGTTACAGAAGGTTCCCAATTTAATTGCTGGCGCGCCTTAGTCGAATCGCCTATCAACAGTTCGACTTCTGCCGGCCGCAAGTAGCGTTCGTCAAACTCCACATATTTTTGCCAATCTAAATTGACGTAAGTAAAAGCCAAATCGAGAAATTCCTTAATGGAATGGGTCTCGTTGGTAGCAATGACATAATCGTCAGGTTTGTCTTGTTGCAGCATCAGCCACATCGCCCGCACGTAGTCTTTAGCATAGCCCCAGTCCCGCTTAGAATCGAGATTGCCCAAGTAAATCTTTTTCTGCTTGCCGGCGACTATTCTGGCCACGGCGCGAGTAATTTTGCGAGTTACAAAAGTTTCGCCACGGCGCGGAGATTCGTGATTGAACAAGATGCCATTGCAGGCAAAAAGTCCGTAAGATTCGCGATAATTTATTGTTTGCCAGTGCCCGTAAACTTTGGCGCAGGCGTAAGGACTTCTGGGATAAAAAGGAGTTGTTTCCTTCTGCGGAACTTCCTGCACCAAACCAAACATTTCCGAAGAACCTGCTTGATAGAACCGCACTTCTATGCCGGTGCGGTGCTGATAGTCCCGAATTGCTTCTAGCAGCCGCAATACTCCCATCCCTACTGTGTCAACCGTATATTCCGGCGAGTCAAAACTGACTCGAACGTGAGATTGAGCGCCTAAGTTATAAATTTCTACCGGCTGAACTTCTTCCAATATCCGGCGGAGAGTGGTGCCGTCCGTCAAGTCGCCGTAGTGTAAAAACAGGCGCGCACCCTCGCTGTGAGGATCGACATAGATGTGGTCAATTCGATCGGTATTGAAACTAGAACTGCGCCGGATAATGCCGTGAACTTCATATCCTTTTTCTAACAGTAATTCGCTCAAGTAGGAGCCGTCTTGACCTGTAATACCTGTTATTAGCGCTCGCTTACGTTGGGTCATCTGATTTTCCTTTGACAGGCTGTGTTAATTCACAATAAATTTTTTGGCAGAGGCTGTTGCTCCCTGCCGGTCGTATTCTCAAACTGCTTTATAAAACTTACTCAAACTTAACTTTAGTTACCTAAAGCTAGTTGAAGTTTACTTCCTACGCTGTTGGGTAGTGGGCTATCCCAAGATAAGTAGGCTATCCCCCTTAAGCCAAAGGTTATAGAGTTAAGTTTAACACCTAAACCTAAAGTAGTCTATCTAGAAGAACTGATCTTTCTCGATGAATAAGAGGTAGGTTTATTTAACTATTTTCCCCTTTAGTTAAGCTCACAATTCTGCGATCGGCATCCAGGAACTGTTTAGTTTTGACAAAGAGTTTGTCGCTGATTGTCAGTAGTCAGCATCAGTGGTCAGTAACAAATAAAACTAACTACCGATTGCTGACTGCGGACAAAAATTAGTATGCGCCGTTATTTTTGGGAAAAATCACAACTCCAATTGTTTTGAAAACAATCCACATATCCATCCAAAGGTTTTTGTCATTTGCGTAATAGAGGTCGATTTGGACTCGGCGGGGATAGGGAATGTCGTTGCGACCAGACACTTGCCACAAGCCTGTAATTCCAGGTCTTATGGTGAGAATTTTGTTGATGTGACTGCCGTATCTCGGCAGTTCTTCTTCAACTAAAGGTCTCGGTCCGACGACACTCATATCTCCTTTTAAAACATTCCAAAACTGGGGAAACTCGTCTAAACTGGTCATTCGTAAAAATCTTCCAATCCAGGTAATTCGAGGGTCTTGTTTCAGCTTGAAATTGTCCTCAAACTCTTGACGCAAATGCGGAGAATTTTCCATGATTTCCAGCAATATATCGTCCGCATTTTCCACCATCGTTCTGAATTTCAGGCAATAAAACCTTTTACGGTTTTTGCCTACTCGTTCCTGTACGTAAAAAATAGGGCCGGGCGAGCTTAAGGCGATTAAGAAAGCCAAAAGCAGGTAAACCGGAGCAAACAGGATCAGAACCGATAAGGAAAACAGGATGTCAAATAACCGCTTGAAAAGTTCTCCGTCGAGGCTCTGTAGAGAACGACTTATGCGTCTATCTCCTTGCAGGACAGACCCAAAACCGCGTCTTGCGATCGCTCGAATTACCTTGCCGGAGATTAGTTGGCTGTCGGCAGTCATCTTACTCCTTCACTTCACACCACACACAGTCCTGATCATAAAGCCTCAAGACGCTTTGTTCTCTCAATTATGTTGCCAATACTCAATTTTCTGCCTTCAGAAGGCTTCAAAAGGCAGAAGGAAGTAGGAAGAGGGCTTCTGGCGGCAGAAGGAAGAAGGCACAAGGCACTGATGTAGAGGTCTTCTGAAGGCACTTATAGCCTTTCGAGCTCTCATATGAGGTACTATCCGGCATAGGGCTCCGTGGGCATAGGGCATAGGGTTCCGTGGGCATAGGGCATAGGGCATAGGGCATACCTCACTTTTTTGAGAACCGCTATATACAAAGGCAGAAGGAAGATTCTCCCGTTATCGGGATCTGGTACTCTCAAGCCCCTGACTGGGTAAAATCACGGGATTGAAATTCCTGATAGCAGCGTTCAACAAAAGCTAGATAGCGCTGCCCAAAGACTTCGGGGGCAAACTGTTCAGCGCGCAACCTGCTGATTTCTGGCTCAAATTTGCCTTGCAACTGCTCAAATTCCTCGACAGCTTCGACTAATGCTGCTGCGGTTTGCGAGGAAAAAAATAAACCAGTCCCTGTCTCTGGGTGTTGGCGAATGTCGAGCACTGTCTCCAAAGCGCCCCCTGCTGCATAGGAAATTACCGGTGTTCCGCAAGCTTGAGCCTCTACCAAAGCTATGCCAAAATCTTCGCAAGCTGCATAGACAAAGGCTTTCGCCTCTGCCATGTACTTTTCAACTATGGAGGCGGGCTGCCAGCCGAGCACTTGCACGTTGGGTTTGGCGAGAAGCCGAATCATTTCTAATTCTGGCCCGGTGCCGATGACAATGAGAGTATGCCCTAGTTGATTGAATGCTTGGACGATCGCACTTACGTTTTTGTAACTTACCAACCGACAAACGGTGACGTAAAAGTCTTGTTTTTGCCGCATCAAGGAAAATCGCTCGATATTTACCGGGGGATAAATCACCTGGGCCCGCCGCCGATAGCATCGCCAAATTCGGCGCGCAGTGTGTTGAGAGTTAGCGATGAAATAATCAACGCGATTGGCGGAAATTACGTCCCACTGCCGCAGTCGATGCAACAAATATCGCGTCAGCAGACCCTGGATGCCCCGTCCGGCTTTGCTGCTACGCAAATAGTCAAAAGTTAAGTCCCAAGCGTAGCGCATGGGCGTGTGGCAGTAGCAGACGTGCATTTGCTGGGGACTGCTGAGGATGCCTTTGGCGACGGCATGGGATGATGAGAGGATGATGTCGTATTCTCGCAGATCTAGTTGTTCGATCGCGATCGGCAGAAATGGCAAATATTTTTGGACGCCGCTGCGGGCCTTGGGAAAGTGCTGCAAAAATGTTGTGCCAATCTGTCGCCCGAAAAGATAGCTTTCGGGATTGGCTGATTCAAAGTCGATGAGGGCATAGACATCTGCCTCGTCTACGTGTTTGAGGATTTCCTGTACTACGAGTTCTGAACCGCCAGTAGCTAAGGGCGTCAACCATTCGTGAACTAGGGCGTATTTGAGTTTTTTCACTTGTATTTGTAGCCGATCGAACGATGTGTTAGCGCCAGTTCTGTCAATATTAATCTTACTGAGGGATCACTTACGCAATATCGGGGCATCAACCAGGTTTCTAGGTAGGTATCTTTAAACTGAGATGTTGCACCATTCTCAATTATTTGTTTAGGAACAGGCTTTTCGGCCTGTTCCACAAAGAGTGAATTTTCTTGTGGAACAGGCCGAAAAGCCTGTTAAGCGAGAATGGTGCTCTTCGGTGAGTCAAACCAAGGATTTTGGGAATAAACGGGGTTTTTGTCAAATCAACCACAGCAAAACTGCACTCTTCGGCAGTGATTTCCCCGATTGTTGACAAGAAATACTATTAGGCGGAATACTAAAGGTGATTTGCGATCGGCTAAATCTTCGGAACGGGCGATCGGCTCAATGTGGTGTGAGGAAAAAATGTCCAAATTTTTGTGGAAGGGACTTTTAGTTAGTCCCGCTGTATTGGCAGCAAGTTTAGTCGTATCTGCGACGGCGCTAGCAGCAGAGCAACCTTTAGAAATTGCCACGGCAGCTCAAGCTGATAAATTGCAATTAGCAGGTGCTGCAACCGAGGCAGCCAAGTCTGAGACCGCAAAGCCTGAGACAGCCGAACCAGCCTCACTAGCTAGCAAATCGACTGTTGATACTATTGAGAAAGAAAGTGCGAACCTCTACGAGGGCTTCACTAACGATTTGATTGCGCCAGTTGCCGAACAAGCAAAAGCACCGGAAGTTGCAGCAGCAGATTTAGGCGAAACCAAACCCGCAGTAGCGCCCGCAAATTTAAGTGCCGAACAACCTGTCGCGGAGCAAATCCCCGCAGTCGCGCCCGCAAACTTAAGCGAAACGCAACCCGCCGCTGCACCGGCTAATTTAAACGCGGAAAAATCCGTCGCACAGCCCGCTCAGATTTCGCAATCCACTGATTCAAGTGCCCAACCTCAAGCACAGTCTAATGTTTTAGAACAACTCAACCAATACAGCGCCGAAGACAGTAGCAGCCAAGATGCGGCCGGCCAAGTAACCTCAGTTTCTCAACTTTCCGACGTTCGACCAACCGATTGGGCATTCCAAGCTTTGCAATCCCTAGTAGAGCGCTACGGGTGCATAGCTGGCTATCCTGACGGCACTTTTCGTGGCAACCGGGCGATGACTCGCTACGAGTTTGCAGCGGGTTTAAATGCGTGTTTGGATAAAGTTAGCGAGCTGATTCAAGGCGGTTCCAGAAATCTGGCGACGCGAGAAGATTTGGCTTCTGTGCAAAGGTTGCAAGAAGAATTTGCGGCGGAATTGGCAACTTTGCGCGGCCGCGTCGATGCTTTGGAAGCGCGCGCCTCTGAATTAGAAGCAAATCAGTTTTCAACTACGACTAAACTCAACGGCGAAGTGATATTTGGTTTGGCGGGTATCGCCAGGGGAGATGATGCCGAGGGCCGCGAAGCTGATAAAACCACGGCTTTTGGCAGCAGGGTTCGTATCAATTTTGACACGAGTTTTTCTGGAGAAGATTTGCTCAGAACTCGACTGCAAGTTTTGAATCTGGGTGCGTTTTCTACTAATAATACGAAAACTGCTGAAGGGGAATTGCGGTTTAATGTCGGGCCTTTTGGCGAGGCTAACAATATAGTAGCTTTAGATGCGCTGCTTTACCAATTCCCTATCGGCAAAAGCACTACTGTAATTCTAGAAGCCAACGCCGGCGCTGCTGACGATTTTACCAACACTGTCAACCCTTACTTTGACGGAGACGGCAGCTACGGCGCTCTTTCTAACTTCGGTACTCGCAACCCAATTTACTATTTGCTTGGTGGTTCTGGCATCGCTCTGCGGCATCAGTTTGGGGAAAAACTGGAGCTGAGTTTGGGATATTTGGCCGGCAATGCTGCCAACCCGACGCGGGGAAATGGTTTGTTTAATGGTTCTTACGGCGGTTTGGCTCAGTTGACTTTTACACCGAGCGACAGCATTGCTTTAGGTTTAACTTACGTTAATTCCTACAACTTAATTACCAATACCGGCAGCAATGCTTCTAATTTTCCGCAGCGTCTCGGTTCCTTCGGGTTCGACAGCGATACCACTCTCCCGATTTCTAGCAATTCCTACGGCGCGCAAGCTTCGTGGCAGTTGAATCGGAGATTTGCAATTGGCGGTTGGGCGGGTTACACCAACCAGCGCATTTTATCCAACTTGGCTACTCCTACGGGTTCTGTGCAGCGGGGGGATCAAAAAGTCTGGAACTGGGCAGTTACTTTGGCTTTTCCCGATTTGTTGAAAGAAGGAAATGTGGCGGGGATTTTGGTAGGTATGGAGCCGCAGGTGACGAATTCTACTAATCGGACTTTGCCGGAAGATAAGGATACTTCGCTGCACGTAGAAGGTTTTTATCAGTTTAAGTTGAGCGATAATATTTCTATCACTCCTGGTCTGATTTGGCTGACTGCTCCTGACCACAATAAGAATAATTCTGATTTGGTGATTGGGGTTGTCAGAACGACGTTTACTTTCTAGGAGCAGCCCACACCGATTTTAGATTTTAGATTTTAGATTTTAGATTGGCAGTTTTAATCTAAAGTCTAAAATCGCCAATCTAAAATTGTCCGAGCTGGGGTTTAATGTTTAAACAGAAACGACCAGCTTTAGCTAAAGCTGGTCTGCACAAATAGTTAAATCCGTTGTGTTCCCACAGTGTTTTTCTCACAGTGAGGAAACCCAAGTTGCACGTTTCTTTGCAAAGGGTTCTCAAACAAATATCATCTCTCTTAAGTGGTATTTTAACAACAAAATTTAATTTTTTGTAATAATACTTTACATTACAGACGAATATAAATTCTGATATCGTTTCCGGTTGCATCGGAATGATTTAACCGCAGAGGGCGCAGAGAACGCAGAGGGAGAGAATACAGAGATGAATAATTCCGATGCTACCGGATTTGATATTAGGGGGCGATCGCACTCTCGGTCACTTTGTATAATCTAACCCGGCTTCAAAAACCCGGTTTCTTGCTAGGTTTATCGCTACCAAACCTGTAATTTTGCCTAAAAACGCCGATCAACCCTATTACTCACTCACTTTATATAAATCAAGCCGGAGCTTGCTGCGGTCTACCCCAGACAATTCGCTCCTGCTTGTATACAACCATACCCGGTTTAGCACCTTTCGGCTTGTATACATATTTCGGTTCTGTATAAACCACGGGGACTTGTTCGCTGTGGCGGGCGCGACTGTAGTAAGCAGTCATGTCAGCGGCAAATTGCAAATCGGTTTCTTCAGCCACAGTACCGGGTTTGAGACGCAGCAAAGCGTGGCTTCCGGGAATCTCTAGGGTGTGGAACCACAAGTCGTAGTCGTTGGCGGTGCGAAAAGTGAGTTGGTCATTTTGGCGATTGTTGCGCCCGATTAATAATTCAAAGCCGCTGGGGGTTTGGTAGCGGTGAAATTCGATCGCAGCATTTTTGTCCGTACTGCGGTAATCTGGTACGTCTAGATATTTTTGCTGGATTAGTTCTTCGCGGATTTCGGCGAGGGTTTGCAAATCTTGGGTGTTGCGGTAGGTTTCCAATACCGAAAGTGCGACTTCAACTTGTTCTAAATAGTCGATTTCTTCCTGTACGGCGGCTAACAAAGGTTCTACTGCAATGCGGGCTCTTTTAAGTTTTTGGTGTTTTTTGTAGAGGGCTTGAGCATTTTGAACGGCGTTTTTTTCCGGGTTTAGGGAAATGATAACTGGTTTTTCGGTTTCAAAGTCGGGGAGAGAAATCGATTTCATTCCCGGTTCCCAATGCTGCAAATTTGCCATCAGCAAGTCGGCTTGGGATTTGTGGGTGTCGGCGTCTGCGGATTGCTGCAAGCGTTCTTTAAATGTGTTGGCTTTGAGGCGCAGTTTTGCTAGGACGTTGTTGAGTTTTTGGGTAAGCTGATGCCGCAGTTGGGCGAATACTTCTTGATTGATTTCGCCTGTGTAGTAGCTGTTAAGTATTTCTTGAACCGAAGAAGGAAGTTCGGCAACGGATTCTGTAACGGATTTAACGGATGTCAGGAAGGAGGAATCAGAGGGCTGGCACGACACCGCTCCTACATTTTCTGGTGTCGGCCAATCGATGACGGTGTAGCCTTCGGGGGTAAAACTCGGGTGAAATTTGGAGTTTTCTAGGCATTGCAGCCAGTATAGCCAGCGCTGGAATAGTTGCTGCCATTCGTCGGGATTGAGGCTGTCGGTGGATTGTTCGGGGTCTAAAGAAGCCGATCGAATCATTGACAAAACTAAGGCTTTACTCATCCCTCGGTAATTCTTCAACAGATTGCCCTTTAATTGCCCAGGAACCAGGCTAATTCGTGATTGCCAGCGGTTTTGAGATTCGCTCAGACTCGGCACTGCATCGGTCAAAGACGGGGGCATTTCGTAGGGTTGCCCGGTTTGGATGGGACGGACGGTGGACTGTTTGGCGCTGACTTGGTGGGCGCAGGTGACAACGAGGTTGTCTTGGGCGGTGAGGATGACGTTGCTGTACTTGCCCATGATTTCGGCGTACAAGTGCCAGAGGGCCGGTTCGCCGGGGCGTTTGGCGAATTGCAAGTCGATGACTCTTTCCCAGGATGAAACAGGGGCGATGGAAACTAAGGCTAAACCGCTGAGTTGGTGCCGCAGTTGTTCGCTGAAGGTGAAGGTGTCGGGAATGCGGGGCGGGGGGTCGCCGACGCAGATGCGGGCGGCCACAGGATGCCAGGAAAGGTCAATCCAGCCGCGCCCTTTCATGGTGCGGAGGGCTAGGGACACGGTAAATCGATCGCGCTGGTAGACTTGTTCTAAGCGCGCTGGCAGCCATTGGGCTCGCAGTTCGCTGCAAGCTGCGGTTAAAGTTGTAAAGTCTACGGGTTGCACGGTGGCCTCTTTGCGATCGAAGTATCTATTTCTATGCTGACAGATATCGGTCACATTTTACTAACTATAGCCTTTCTCAGTAACATGAGGTGCAGGCTTGATAAGCGGGCATAGGGCATAGGGCATAGGGCATAGGGCATACCTGACTTTATTGAGAACTGCTGTATATACAATTATTGTTTGCTATTGCTTCGCGTCCTTCGCTAGGAAAGCGCTTCAATAATTCCGTTAACAAATAATCTCAATTCCGGTTGCATTGGAATGATTAAACCGCAGAGAACACAGAGAACGCAGAGTCAGAGAACAGAGAGATGAATACAGGACGATGAAGGGCGGATTTGATATAACAAATAACTAATAAACATCTCCTAAAAAGCAGGTTTTGAACAGGCACGATGCCTGTTCCACAATAATTATGGGAGATGTCTAATAATATCAATTCCGGCTGCGCCGAAATGATATCATTAGTCATTAGTCATTAGTCATTAGTCATTAGTCATTAGTCCTCAGTGAACAGTCCTCAGTGAACAGTCCTCAGTGAACAGTCAACAGTCAACAGTCAACAAGCATTCCGGTGCAACCGGAATCGATATAACAACTAACTAATAACTTCCCGAATCAATTGCAAATGTTTGTCCAAAGGTGCGATCGTATTGGCTGCGATCGCACCGCTAGCAGCAACAGCCGGCAAACCAATTCCCGGAAACGTCGAATCTCCGCAGCAAAACAGCCCCGCTAAAGGCGTTGTCGGGCCGGGAAACAAGCCGCTACCCGCCCGAATTCCGGGCCCGTAGGAACCGCGATGGCGGCGCAAAAACCGTTCGTGGGTTAGGGGTGTCCCAACTAAGGTGACTTCGCAGCGCGATCGAATATTGGGGATAATTCTCTCTAAGGCTTCCCACATTACCTCGGCGCGCGCTTGTTTTTGCAGCTTGTACTCTTCGCTGGTTCTATCGAGCTTTTGCCACAAATCGTAAGGCTCGTTTCCGGGGGTATATGCGTGAATGACGTGCTTTCCCGGAGGCGCGAGGTGGGGGTCGAGGAGGGAGGGAATCGAGACGAGAACGACGTTCTGAGGGGCCCAAACGCCCATTTCCCAGTCTTTGACGAAGATGTAGTGACAAGCCAAGTCCGATCGCACTCCGGCAGCATCAATTCCCAGATGCAGGTGCATGAAGCTGTCGCACTCGGGCGTGGCCTGCCTCTGTTGCCGAAACCTTTGCGGGACTGAGGTTTCAGGTAACAGTTTCAGGGTATCCCAAACGGAAGCGTTGGAGACGACGGCTTTGTGCGATCGAATAATTTTGCCCGATCGCAGCCGCACGCCTGCAGCCCGGTTGTTTTCCACCAAAACCTCTGCAACGTGGGAATTTAGCAGCAACTGCCCTCCGTGGCGCTCTAAACCGCGTACCAGGGCATTTACCAAAGCTGCACTACCGCCGATCGGATAGTCCAAAACTGCATTGGGGCGATACCAGTCGGCGAACATGAAAGCGACTTCGGCTGCGATCGTTCCGTCTGCGGGAAGTCCAGACAGCAGGAAACACAACAAATTCAGCCAATTTCGGACAAACGGATCTTTGACATTTTTGTCCATAATTTTGCTGAAAGGGCCTGCAAGTGCGATCGCGTCGCCAGCACTTTGCAGGAAAGCCGGCGCAAATTTGCCGAGGCTAAAAACAGCGCCCAAATCGAAGCGCAAAGCCAGGGAGGGCAAGGCTATGGCAGCTTTGGCGTAGGGTTCCATGATGCGCTGGAGTTGCTGCCATTCGGCGACTGCTTCGGCGCCGCGCAGTCGTGCGAGCACTTCGCCAAATTGACTCGCACCAACGGATGTGTCGAAATCGCCTTCTGGCAAACAGCAACCCCAGGTATCGTAGGTGATGCAGGGGAGTTTTTCGCCGATCGCATCCAAAACTTGCCGCAGCGGATTGGCAGACGGGCTGTAGGATAATCCTGAGTACAGGGAGGGCCCGGAGTCGAAGCTAAATCCGCCGCGTTCAAAACCGTGTGCGGCCCCGCCCGCGATCGAATGGCTTTCGCAAACCACAACCTCAAAGCCATAGCGGGCAAGCATTGCAGCGCAAGTCAAGCCGCCAATCCCGCTGCCGATGATGATGATTTCTGTGTCTGTGGGCGCGATCGCAACCATGTTTTTCTCCGCTACTTCAGCTAATATTATCAATGTCTTGCAGCTTTAGGACTTAGGCATTTAACTGTAGGCTCGATCGCCCCTAGCCCCCCAAAACACAAGGGGGGGACAAGAAGCAAGCAGTTGACTGTAGGCTCGATCCCCCCTAGCCCCCCTTAATAAGGGGGGGACAAGAAGCAGTCAAAGTCCTTGTTAAAAATGGCGGGTTCAGAAGGATTCAAAGTCAACCCCTACTCCCCTTCTTAAGGGGGATTTAGGGGGATCTAGACTCAGCTACTACCCTTAAAATACAAATCTGTATATTATTAAATGGAAAATATATCTATTCTCGAACAAGCTGCCCAATCTAATTCTAAACCATCTCCCGACGCTGTAGTCGCCGCCCTCCTAGAATCTGAGAAAAACGCGAAAAAAAATAAAATTCGCTATTTTTTCGAGCAATTAATCGGCAACTGGCAACTCTGCTTTATCACTGGCACAAAAAAGACTCGACAAAAAGCGGGGATTGTGTTGGGTGCGGGACGTTACATCCCTCAGTGGATTGCGAAAATTCAAATTGCTTATTCGGCAGAACCTGTTGCTGAAGGGGAAGCGGATAGCGAAATCGGCAGGGTGGAGAATTCGGTGCAAGTTGGGGCGATCAAACTAACTCTTTCCGGGCCGACTAAGTTTTTGGTTAATAAAAATATTTTAGCTTTTGATTTTACCAGAATTACGGTGAAATTGTTGGGTAAAACTGTGTATCAAGGATTTATTCGCGGTGGAGAAGCGCGGGAGGCGGAATTTTTTAGTTTGAGTGTGGGGAAGCAGGCTTTTTTTGCATATTTTCTGGTAGAAGATGGGATAATTGCGGCTAGGGGAAGGGGCGGCGGCTTGGCTTTGTGGGGGAGAGTTTAGGTGAAAATGTGCGATCGGGAAACAACAGTATTTATTGGTGTCAAGTTATCTGTAAATCTCGTTTGTATCGAACTGTATATCCCCCTACATCATCAGGGCTGTTTCATTCTCTCGATGCCCGCCAGGGGTTGAAACCCCTGTCTCATAGCTGAAGTCGTCTGAAGACGACTGAAAGAGTCATTTGTCATTTATAGTCCTCATAGCGAGGACTTTTGCTATGAGGCTGGGGTTAAAACCCCGACGGAGTTAATGCGGAGTCGCTACAATTGTCACCGTCATTTGTGTTTATTAGACATCGCAAGAATTGCCAGTCTTGAACAGGCTTTCCGGCCTGTTCCACAATGATTATTGGAGAGGTTTATTGATTAGGTGCGATCGCACACAACTTCAAACACACCCCCTGGAATAAACCGACACAAAGCCCTCCGCCGATCGTCCGCATCTTGGCGATTGACAAAACGCGCGATCGTATAGTGCTCAGCATTCGGCAAAATGCGGACGATCGCCCAAGAAGTGCGATCGCCCTGCTTGGACTTTTCAGGTGTTTTCCCTCGCGAATTTGAGTTGAGTTCGATCGCGGGGCGATCGGCGATCGTCGGAGAATTTGCTTTTCTGAGAGTGTTGAGGTAGCGGGCGATCGTACTTCCTTTGAGATTCGCCCCGACGCGCAGAATCAGAAACACCGCAAAGCTTTCGATCTCTGGCCCAGTCATGCGCGCGCGATCGGCCTCAAAATCCTCATCCGAGTAGCTGCGGATACCCGACAGCAGTTGCGTGATGCCAAAATCATTCAAAGCTTGTTGATAGCCGCGGTTATATTCGCTGCCGTCGCTCACAGGCTTTACCATAGTAGTTGTCTCCTTTTATGTGGATTGTCTCCTTGTATTTGGGGAACCATCAGCCAGCGCGGGCCCGACGAAAGTTCAGCGCTGGCTTTTGACTTTTTGAAAGTATAGCATAGATATAGCACACATAAATGCTTTAAATGAGCCAAACTCGACAGGATGGTCTAGATACAGCACAATTACGATCGGCTTATACTAAAAAATAATGAATCTCTGATGACCAAACGCTTAGCGACCTATTTAGCCGATGGAATCTATGACATCCTTGAAGAGTGGGCAAGTCAAGAACGCCGTTCAGTCAGCAGCTTGTCAGCATTCATTTTGGAGCAAGCAGCCAGAGAACACCAAAAGGAAATGAAACAACAGCCCCCGCCATCGGATGAGAAGCAGGAGAAAAGTTGAGTGGACGCATTAAAGCCGAAGAAACCGGGTTTTTTGCGGTTTTTGCGGGCTGTAACGAAGTATTTGGCAAAAAAACCCGGTTTCTGACCACCCGTGCGTCCACTATATGAAATTTATCGGCATAGACTGAGGTTGGAGCTCAGCAGCCAGCGGTTTGTGCTGTTTGAAGTGGCAAAATAACCAATTAGAATTAATAGAGTGCGATCGCCCCCACTGACAAGACTAAAGCATTTGGACATAAAGCCAGAGGTTTGAAACATACATTTTCGCCCCTCTGCCTACCCCCTAAATCTCTCGCCCAAAAATCACATCACCCGTTTCCTGTCGGTATCCGCACAGTGAAAATAGACCCTTTTCCCTCTTCGCTTTCTACCAAAATTTCTCCGCCCATCATCTGACAGTAGTAGCGACTAAGTGTCAGCCCCAATCCAGCGCCGTCGTAAGGTCGCGCCGCTGAAGAGTCAGCTTGCACAAAAGCTTCAAACAATTTGTGTTGTTGTTCTTCCGACATTCCAATTCCGGTATCTTTAACCGATAAACAAATCCAATCGGAGTCTTGAACATTCGGCAGGGGACAAGCGATCGCGCCAGAAGGAATTTCATCGGCAGCCATTGAATCGTCAATCACCGATCGCCCTGCTGCATTCAATTTTCCACTTCCTGCAATGCGCTTCACAGTCACTTTCACCCTACCATTTTTGGTGAACTTCGCAGCATTACTAAGCAGATGTATCAAAACCTGGCGCACTTTTTTGAAATCTGCGTGCATTAAGCCCACAGTTCGATCGCACTCAATCTCCAAAACATTGCCATTTTTCTCTACCAACGGTTTCGCGGCACTCGCAACATTGTCAATCAGGGATTCGATGTCAAACTCCTGGATTTCGAGTTTCATACCCCCCGCTTCAATTTTTGACAAATCAAGGATATCGTTAATCAAAGATAGCAGATGCGCGCCTGCTTTTTCAATCTTCTGCAAGTCTGGTATAAACTCATCAAATCCCGCATCCTGGGCATCTTCTGAAAGTAGTTGACTGTAGCCGATAATCGCATTTAAAGGCGTCCGCAATTCGTGGCTCATAGTTGCTAAAAACTGGCTTTTAGCAGTGTTAGCGGTGACGGCGGCTTCCTTAGCTTGTTCTAATTCTTTTGTATGTCCCGAAACCCGCTCGATTAGGTGATTGAGAGAGGCCGCCAGAGAGCCGATTTCGCCTTGTCCGGTGACGGGTGCTCGCAAGTCAAAATTAGACTCAGCAGCTACTTGTTGGGCCACCTGAGTAACGCTGATCACAGGTTTGGCGATCGCCCGACTCGTCCGGTAAGCCACCATTCCAGCCACCACTACCGACAGCAGCATACTAATAATAATTATGGCTTTTTCCATGCCTTGGGCGTCTTCCATCACTTCACCACCTTGGCCCTCTTGCCGCTGGGCAATCTCAAGGATTTTGCTCAATTCCTCAAGGCTGCTGTTGAGCTGTTTTACACCTTCTCCGCTTTCGATTGCGAGCAATTTTCTCGCCGACTCTATCTCCAGAGGCGATAGTTGGGATTGCTGGATTTCCTGCAAAGTTGACTTGAGAGTATCGGCGTAGGATTGTAATTTTTTCGTGCAATCTTGCACTAAAAACTTGATAACTTCCGGTTTTGCTGCCAGCCAAGCGGGTTGGCTGTCGGCAAAATTTTCTATACGCAACTGCAGATTTTTGGCCTGAGAAATACTCTTAACCAACTGCTCTTCTTGCTGTTTTAGCTTGACCGCATTATCTACAAAAGAATCTAGCTGTGAACCCTGCAATTGGGCCGTCAGGGTTGCCTCTTTAAAATTGCCGAGCAATTGCGCTTGTAGGTGAGCATCATTGAATTGCTTTAATCCTTGTCCTTGGTAGTAATCGGCAATTACCAGTCCACTCAGCGAGCCAAAAAAGCCGATTCCTATTGCCAGCAAATACCCGTAGCCAATTTTTTGATGGATAGGCAAACCGCCTATTTTAGATGGCAAACTTTCGCGGATTTTTAAGGATAATTTTTCTACCAAATTATCCTTTGCTTTTTTTTTATTTACGGTTTCTACAGAAGCCACTTCTTCGGCAATAAAAACTGGCATCTGTTTACCTAAATTGGTATTTGTTGGGTTAACCTTTCGCGTTTTCACGTTTTTTTTCGGCGGGTTAAATGGTTCTAATTCGGGATTCAATTCCCCCTGGTCTTCCCAAACGGCAACCGAAAAACTTGCTTCGTGTCCTGTTTTTTTTAGCAAGTTAATTTTTGACATATGCAACCCCTGTATTCTGTTAAAATCTATCACGCTCTTAAGTTCTCCAAACGGAAAAGCTTGTCTATTTGACCGTAAACATCTGCGAAAAAGCATCTGAAACTCTGGTCGAGTCAGAGGAGAAACTTAAATTCGGTTGATGTCTAAGAGATAATTAGGCTGTTGATGAATGTTGCCAAATTACTTTTTCGACTCGTAAAAGTCTGCAGCAGGCAAAAAAAATAAAACTTTATCCCCGCAGTGAATTATCCCCGCGTGGAATGTTACAGGCAGAAAATTCTCTCTGACCTGTTTTGCCTGTGAGTAGCCCAAAGCTGATATTGTCTGTTGACAATGCACCCGATTCCTTCGCTTTGGACTTTGGCTGCCAGCAATGCGACGATTGCTTGACGGTTTTTGTTGAGCATCCGACAACTTCTTAGCACAGAATGTCACAAATGCGGCAGCCGATCGAACTTTTGCACCCTGGCGATCGACTTTTGGCATCGTTGCCCCGCAAAGACAAGTCTGAGGCGAAGTCTCGTTAATTGAGTATAACTGTAGCGGCTTGCGAAAAGAAACCCGGTTTCTGCGAGTCAATCGATTTTAGATTTTAGATTTTAGATTTTAGAATTGAAGCATTGACCCGACGGATAAATTCGGGGGCTTGTTTCTCGGATACAGGTTTTTTATTTCACCGGTCCTGAGTCTGCTTTCGGAATGAATCACGTGGCGGGTATCCTGGATGCTTGATTGTCAATTTTTGGCAATTGCGAGTTCTGGAGTTACGGTAGTCAATTCGATCGCCAGTGCTAGCTTACCGTCTCTACCCAAAGCTTCATCGGCCAAGTGCACCATCCAGCGATTCGGCTTGGCTTGGGGTCTGGCGGCGAGCACCAACGCCCAAGCTTCCCGTTCTTTGCCACGACCCAACAGCGCAGCACACACAGTCAAAGCTGTGGCCGTTGAACGGCTGATTCCACTTTGGCAGCAGATCAGCAAACTGCCTCCCTCAGACGATATTTTAAGGGCGAAATCAATAATTTTCAGTACATCCTCAAGGGTAGGCAAGATTTGATCGGGGTCGTCAACGGGGGTGTCGAGGTCGTTAAACTCCAGACACATTCGGTTCTGGATTTGATCAAAAGTTTTGGGTTCCGGCACACCCGGACTGCCGATCGAGATCAGGTATTTAATCTCGCGCCATGCAGCGCGATCGACAATGTATTCGCTGGCTTCTACTTCCGAAGCAATCAGGATTTTCGGCAGTTTTTCACCCGATAAATCTGCAGAGACTGAGGGAGCAAAATCAACTGTTTCTGCCTCAGTGCTGACATCCGCCAAATATTGGGCAGCCAGCGCACGAACGTCAGCAAATTCGGGATTTAAAGCTGTTTCCAGAGCAACAATAGCAGCCGTGGAGCCAATGTGACCGAGGGATTTAACAGCCTTTTGGCGCACTCCAGAATTTTCGTCCCCCAGCAGCCGCACCAAACCTGCCACAGCTTCCTCAGTCCCAATTTCCCCTAAAGCAGCAGCAACTCTCCACCGCACATAAGATTCGCTGTCGCCAATAGCGCTCGCCAGTCCCGCGACCACCATTTTTGGCAATTTCGCATCTCCCTCTGTATTGATGTTCCCAAGGGCAACCGCCGCCCTGCCGCGCACGAAAATATCTCGATCCGAGAGCGACCCGATTACCGCCACCATAGCCACCTCGCTGCTGATTTCCCCCAACGCAGAAACTGCACTGCCGCGCACGTCTGAGTCGTCATGCTTGAGGGCTTGCACCAACCCCGCCACAGCCGTTTCCGTGCCGATTTGTCCCAAGGCCTCGGCGGCCCTCAAAGAAACTGCATAGGAGTCGGGATCATCGTGAAGCAATTCTACTAAGCCGGGTACTGCCTCAGAATCGCCGATTTTCCCCAAAGCCGCCGCCGCCCTAGCGCGGACGATGTGATTTTCGTCTCTGAGGGCATTCAGCAGGCCGGGAACTACCTCAGAGACTCCGATTTTCCCGCAGTTGACTGCTGCCCGCCAGCGCACTTCGGAGTCTGGGTGTTTGAGGGCTTTCAGCAGCGCGGGGACGGCTATTTTCGGGTTAATTTTGCCCAAGGCCCAAACAGCCCAGGCGCGCACCTTGGAATCTGGGTGTTTGACGGCTTTGAGCAGTGCTACGGCGGCTGGTTTCGAGTCAATTTCTCCTAAAGCCCAAGCAGCCCAAGCTTGGATTTGGGAATCTTTGGATTCGAGCGATCGGGCTAATTCAATTACTGCTGCTTCGGAGCCGATTTTCCCGATCGCCCGCATCCCCTCCAGGCGCACTGCACTTTCTTTGTGGTTCAATGCAGCCACCAGTATCGGAATTGCCATATCCGAACTTGTGAGGGCCAGCAGTTGAATTTTGAGTAGGGGCGAAGTGGGGATTTTGTCGATTAATTTTATTGTGGCTATTTGAAATTCTGGCTTTACCGTTCCTGCTAGCTTTGAGCCGAGTTTTAAATTTACTTTTAGAGCTAATTTTACTGCCCGCAACGCCAGACTTTGCTGTTCTACTTGCGGCAATATAGTCGCCAAGGTGTGCATCCCTTGTTTTTGTTTCAAATATTTTTGATGGAATTGAGCATCGCTGAGTTCGGGTAGCTGTTGGATGAGGCTTGCTGCTGATGTCACTGATTTATCCTAATATTGTGGCGAGCGGTTGAGATTGCTCTTTTAAACTGTCTTTAAAAAATATGCCGTCTACAAAACGCTACTTCTAAAAAAAAGCTTGCACCACTTCTAAAATATGTCTTATTCCACTATTTTTGCAACTCCCCAATTATTAATTATGGGGTTTGTTTGGGCGATCGGCTTGACAATGAGTAGCGCTTGCTGCTTGGCATTGCTGGGTTTTGAGATAGCCTAGCTCTGCTATATCATTTATACTCACATCTTGCACCATTGTCAGCAACAGGCAAGATGCCTGTTCCACAAGAAATTTCACTCTTTGTGGAACAGGCATCTTGCCTGTTCATAAAAGCTTATTGAGAATGATGCCACATCTTATTTTATACCAACTTGGTTTTAAATAGCGATCGGCGCGGTTGACTGCAGCCAACCGGAAACAGCTTGATTGCGGGACAATCTCTCAACGAGCATAGGGCCCTTTTTTCAAAACCTTAGCCAAAGCGTTATCGTTATCTCGCAAACCTTCGTAAAAAAACATCACTTCTCCTTGAATGCCGCAAGAGCGGTTGTAAGCAATTACTTGCAACAACAGTTCGGGAGTTATGCTATATTTGCTGCCTCGATTCGTCAACAAAATACCGGGTGACACGCACTTTACTTGCTGCCCGCTAAGCTGTCCACCCATCATTTTATCGACCAATTGTTTGTAAGCATTAAAATCGCGGCGATAAAACTGCGGGTGAAGCAGATCCACCAAATTTTTGTCAACCCAAGCTTTAGAATCTTGCAAATATTCCACCAGTCCCCAGTCATAAGGACTCGGCGACATCGATAGCAATAAATCAGGATTAATCGCTTTCACTTCTCGGTATAAACGAGCCACAAACTCAGTAATAATATTAGCACGCCACTGCAGCCAATGTGGCTCTTTACAATCCGACGGTGCTGCTTTACCGCACTCTTCTCGATAACGTTTAACCGTTTTTTCGTCGTAACCGCCTTCTACCGGAAACGCAATGCGATCGTCTCCTTGAACGCCGTTTACCGGATAATTCTTAGCAACTTCCAGCATTAACCCCAGCACAAAGTCTTGCACTTCCGGGTCAAGAGAATTCATCCAGTCAAAGTTATTTTTCTTAAGTAAATTGCCGCTGGCATCACGGGCGATCCACTCAGGTTTTTTCGCCAGCAAATGACCGCCCTTGCGATTGTAAGAACTCACAAATCCGTATTCAAACCAAGGAATAACTTTGAGTCCGGCTCTATTTGCCTCAACAATTAATTCTGCCAAGGGGTCGCGACCTCGATACCGCGCGTCAATTTCCGCCCCAAATTGTTCGCACATAATTTGAGAAGGATAAGCCGTAAAACCCCCGTTCCAAACTACAGGAAAAACTGTATTAAATCCCGTATCGGCGAGAAAGTCCATTGCGTCAGCAATTCGCTGTTTTGAGGTGAGAACTTTGCAGTCTGTGCTGGGTATCCAAACGCCGCGAATTCCACCAGGATTGTCAGCCGCTAACGAACTTGGCAGCCCTGATGGATTTGGTGCAGAAAATCCAGTCGCCAACCGCTGTTGGAACGAAGAGACCAAACTGCGAATTGCAGATTGGAAAGGTGTGAAAAATCGCATTTATTTATTCTTTTTTTGTTGTAAGGTGCGGAGTACGCACGCTACGTTATTAATTTGTAGAACCCGATATTATTTATGGATAAGGTGCGCCGAAGCACCGCCTATATTATTTTTGAATAAGGTGCGGAGTACGCACCCTATATTGATTGGTAGCACCCAATATTATTTATGGATAAGGGGCGCCGTACACGCCCCAAAATTGTACTATCCAGCTACTCCCGACAACTTCTGGCTCAAAGCTTCTTTCAAAAGTTCCGCCTTATCAGTTTCCTCCCAAGGCAAATCTAAATCAGTGCGTCCGAAGTGACCGTAAGCCGCCACATCTTGATAGAAACGGCCGCCTCTTTCAGCAGGCAAATTCTGCAAGTTAAATGCCTGAATGATTCCCGCAGGACGCAGTTCAAAATGCTGCTTCACAACTTCCAAAAGGCGATCGTCATCAACTTTCCCAGTGCCAAAAGTTTCGATCATCATGCTAACAGGCCGCGCAACGCCGATCGCATAACTCAACTGCACTTCGCACTTTTGGGCCAAACCAGCCGCTACGATATTTTTAGCAACGTAGCGACAAGCATAAGCCGCGCTGCGGTCTACCTTGGTGGGGTCTTTCCCTGAAAAAGCGCCACCGCCGTGGCGGGAATAGCCGCCGTAGGTATCCACAATAATTTTGCGGCCCGTCAAACCCGAATCTCCTTGAGGCCCGCCGACCACAAATTTGCCGGTGGGGTTGACAAGGAAGCGAGTTTCTGCATCCGGCTGCACGCTAATATCGGCAAACACGGGTTGGACGACTGCAGTCCAAAGGTCTTCTTTGATCTTGGCTTGAACTGCGGCTGTGTCTGTGATGTCGCCGATCGTTTCGGTGTGCTGGGTAGAAATTAAAATCGTATCTATGCCAACAGGTTTGCCGTCCTCATAGATGACTGTAACTTGGCTTTTGCCGTCGGGACGCAGGTAAGATAACTGACCGGTTTTGCGGACTGCTGCCAGTTGACGGCAAATCCGGTGCGCTAAACTAATCGGCAGAGGCATCAATTCCGGCGTTTCGTTGCAAGCAAAGCCGAACATCAAGCCTTGGTCGCCGGCTCCAATGGCGTCTAATTCCTCTTCACTCGATTGTTCCCGGCTTTCGTGGGCTGTATTCACCCCTTGAGCAATATCGGGAGACTGAGAATCAAGAGCTACCAACACTGAGCAACTATTGGCAGAAAACCCGTTGTCAGCGTGGATGTAGCCAATATCGGCTATTTTTTTCCGGGCTAATTCTATGTAATTTACCTGAGCTTTAGTGGTAATTTCGCCCGTCAGCAGCATTAAGCCGGTGTTGACGACTACTTCGGCTGCGACGCGGCTTTTGGGGTCTTCAGTCAGTAAGGCATCTAAAATCGTATCGGAAATTTGATCGCAGATTTTATCGGGATGACCTTCAGTGACCGATTCAGAGGTAAACAGGTAGCGACGTGACAATGATTATTTCTCCTTAAATAGGGGCTCTTCCTGCGCGACCTCGACGACCGACGAGTTATTTTTCAGGTAAAGGCCAAGAAAGATCGCGTCTGGGCTACCGTCGAATTTTTGTCGGTCTGCAGAGCCGTTTTGAAGCAGGGTTTGAGATTGGGTAAAGTGACACTACTATAGCAAAGTCAGTTCCGGGAAGTCCCTAAAAACTTAGATTTTGTAGGATTGTCGATCGATCTTGGACACCGCTCGTCTACCCCCTAACCTGACAAAGGTAAGATACAGTCAGGGTATCGCCTTGTGCAAGGACTATGGCAGAACTCCAAAAATCACCAAACTTGATAATCCAAACAGTTGCCGACCTAGAATTTCCCGGCGGCCCCATACCGCTTGACTCTCGATTTGGCGTTGCTGATTTATGGTATGAAAGGCTAAATATGCAAGTCATAGAAACCAGTATCTACAAAGCTTTGGGATTTTAACTTATTTTTCCTACCCTGATTAAGCAACGCCAAATTTTCGATTTGCTGGTGTTAATTAGCTAATTCCGGGGAAATATAATTCGTTTCTACACATACAAAGTCCGCCCGCGCGGACTCTGAAGAAAACGATAGTTAAGAACTGGATTTGATGTTAATAGCGGGGGACGGTTCGATCGACCACCATTGAGTAAGCATCGATACCGCCAACGATATTTTTAACGTTGGTAAATCCTCGATCGGTCAACCACTGGCACATTTGAGCCGATCGCACTCCGTGATGGCACAGAACTAGGGTTTCTGTATCGCGATCTAGTCTAGCGTCAATTTCACCAGACCATTCGGCAAACTCGCTCAACGGAAAAGCTACAAATCCCGGCAGCGCCGCGAGTTCAATTTCGTAAGGTTCCCGCACGTCTACAAGCTGCAATTTCTCAGCATTGGTTGCTGCTAATTGGCGACCTAATTCTTCGACTGTAATTTGAGCAAAAATTTCTGACATTTGATTAGGAAAAAGTAGTCATTAGTCATATCATGTCCGGTCGAGCGACCGCGATTTTTGTAGGGGCCCGTGAGCCAACAATACCTGCCAATAATGGACAATCTCAAAAACCCGCCCCGACCAGGATATTATTGTTAATCGATCGGACATTAGTCAACAGTCAACAGTCAACAGTCAACCGTTAACAGTCAACAGTTAACAGTGATTAATTGAGGGGCGCAGGCGGTGGAATTAGCTCCACAGGAGGGGTAGGTGCAGGACGCCCGTCCAACTGGCTCACGCTGCCGCTGGGGTCAAGACAAGTGGCGATTAACCGGTCAGTAGGAAAATCGAGCCGGCCGCTCAAACCGACTACGCATTCAGCAAACTGTTGTGGCAATAAACTGCGGCGGCATCCATCGAGCACTAACAGGGGAGCTGCTGGTTGAGTTCGACTTTTGCCGTTAATATTCACTACGCAAGTAGCCAATTCGTTGGGACGCCTCACCCGCCTACAGCTAGAGAGCGCTTCGACACCAGGAATATTGGTTTTGCGGTTGATTTGGAGAGCGCATTTAGATATGTCGCGGGGGCGGAGCGCGTCAGCACAAGCGGCGGCGGCGACCTCTGCTCCCACTCCGGCTTCGATTAGTTCCAGGGCGCAGACGCGATAGGGATTCCTAGAGCGAGGGATTCTAATAGTGATGGCTGATGCTGGTGAGATTGGCAGTGCTGTTGCCAACAAACCGAGTGCTGCTAGCTGCGTGCCGAGAGCTAATATCCAGCGCGCGGTAGGGTTTGAGCCTGTCGGTGCTGGCTTTGGGGAAGAAGTACGGGAGAAATTGCGGTTGTGCATGGCAGATCGAGTAGTGAGTTTTTTTGGCTGATTGGGGTGATCGAGCGATCGGCTTTTCCTTCAGAATTTACCGCACATTATGGATCGCCCTCCGGTCGATCGTTTTTTTATCGATCTTTGTTGGAATTTTGACCGTTACCAACATATAATATAGAGTCTGCATAAATATTGCATACAGATATTAGAGAGGAAAATAAATGTCTCGATATCGAGGCCCCCGATTGAGAATCGTCCGTCGCCTGAAAGAGTTGCCGGGTCTAACCCGCAAAACCCCCAGACGAGATTATCCGCCTGGACAGCACGGTCAAAACCGCAAAAAGCTCTCTGAGTATGCGGTTCGCTTGCAAGAAAAGCAAAAACTCCGTTTCAATTACGGTGTGACGGAACGCCAATTGCTCCGTTACGTCCGCAAAGCCCGCCGTGTCACGGGCTCCACAGGTCAAGTGTTACTGCAATTTTTGGAAATGCGCTTGGACAATACTGTGTTTCGGATGGGAATGGCTCCAACCATTCCGTCCGCTAGACAATTGGTAAATCACGGTCACATAACTGTCAATGACCGTGAAGTCAATATCGCCAGCTATCAGTGCAAGCCTGGTGATGTGGTTGCTGTGAAAAATAGAGAGCGCTCTCGCACAATGGTAGAAGCTAATCTCAAAGACCCAGGCTTGGCTCACTTGCCGAATCACTTGGAATTTGATAAGCAAAAACTGGTTGGCAAAGTTAATGGCGTTATCGAACGCGAGTGGATTGCTCTACAGATTAACGAACTGCTAGTGGTGGAATACTACTCACGGCAAGCTTAATTTATTAGTCATCAGTCGTTGGTCATTAGTCATCAGTTGGTTGCTAGCAGAATAATTAATAATTGGGTACGAACCCAGTTATTGATTAATTGCTACTGAATAATGAGGACTAAGGACTGAGGACTAAGAATTCATCATTTTTAACACTCCCACCCCCTAAAAAGGGATGGGATTTTTTGAAGGTTTCGCTTGTTAACTTCTTTTATATCGTTTCCGGTTGCATCGGAATGATTTAACCGCAGAGGGCGCAGAGAACGCAGAGGGAGAGAATACAGAGATGAATACAGGACGATGCTACCGGATTTGATATTAGTTGCCATTTGCTCAGACGACACCTGCCTGATGGCTTAAATGATTTCCCAGCCCCAAATTATTCCCTTAAAAAGTTTCTTCTCCTGTGGGTTCTTGGTGGACAAGACCTCGCTTTTGAAGGCGATAATTCGCTACAACGGGGTAAACAACACCGCGTATCCGATTGATCGCACCTACTGGACGATGAACTGCTAAGCCGTTCCAGGGAGAATATCTCAGGTTTTCGTTGAAATCAGATTGTTTTTCATAATCAATAATCTGATGCTTGACGGTGAGACGACCTACTCTCAAGAAGGGTGATTCCTTTTCCTTCCAGACATTGATGCCATCGTCGATCGGCATTTTTAGGCTGGTTTGGAACTGAATGCCAAAATCCCAACAGTATTGAGCGTCAGGTTTCGCCAAGGCTTGAATGAGATCATCCCGGTAATAATTGTCTGGTTGATTGGGATCTAAACCCAAGGCTTTAGCGCGATCGACAAAGGGAATTTTAGGAATTCCCGGTCGAGATTGTTCTGGAATTATCTCGTGCGGTGGTTCGCATGAAACCGGAGTAAACCCATACTTAATTACAGCCGGATATTCGACAGGAACTACACCAGGCTTAGAGGGATCGAAATCGGGATTTAGACCCAAAGCAGAGGGTGAACCGCTCCAATATTTGGCTGTTAGCAAACTCTTCGGAGTCCGGCTACCCGTAAGCGTTGACACAGCTAAAAAGTGTCTGGGATGTCGGATTAGCCACTTTTTCAATGTCTCTGGTGATTCAACCAGAGCAGAAAAAAAGCCGTAGTAGTCTTTGATGGTTTGGCTCACAAATATCTCTGAATTGTGAACAATGATGTCCTGGGTTTTTGACTCGTGGCTTTGCGCCAGTCGTTCCCCTTCCACCCCCATCACTTTCAGTGAGATTGAGCGCGAATCTTTTTGGTAATCAGGGTATACTTTGGTAGCCCCGTTAGCAAATCGCAACCAAACAGGATATTCTTTGGGTTTTGCTAGCAAACCTTGCTTAAGGGAAATCCCATTTAGTTGCGAAGAAGTTAACGAAGCGCGTTTGCCCAATTCCCGTTTAATCGCTTCCTCATCAAAGTCAAAAATTTCCAGAGTTCCTTTAACGCAAGCATGAGTTTTGGCGTGAGTATCTCGCAGCGCCCGCTCCTTATTGCCGTAAAGATTATCCATCCGAAGCTTGGCCTGCTCAACCAAAAGATCGTAATATTTGCGTTCGTCTTGTTCGGGATATTCGGTAAATAACTTCTTCTTCATAACATAACCTTCGGTTAATCGCTAAAAAAGGCTCTACACAAACCGTTGCATCTGTTAAACACTATAACTGCTGGTGCAATTGCTCCCGAATTGCCGTAGCCGATCGCTTGCGAAAATATCGCCTTTTTCTTCCAATACGGTTCAGTTAAGCCTGATCCCCCCTAGCCCCCCTTAATAAGGGGGGGACAAGAACTTACTCTTGCGTCCCCCTTATTAAGGGGGATTTAGGGGGATCTCCGGGGAATAAACAGTTTTAACTAAACCGTATTGCTTTTTCTTCCTCATTTTTGAGGGCGCAGGTGTCTTTGCGCCCCCAACTAATTTGAGTCTTAGTTGTCAGCTACAACTTAAAGATCGAAGGAGACTTTGTACTTGGGATCGCTTGGAGGAACATTACGATTCACTAAATCAGAGACTGTTTTGGTATTTTGGATAATTTCCCAACCAACCTCAGAAAAAGTTTCCTTATTGAAGACTTTAGGCGATAACAAAGGATTAGTTAAAGCTTGGGAGAAAGCATCAATGCCAATTATCCGTGCTACTAAAGGCGGAATTGCTGAATTTTCTCGGACATCTTCAGCGTACAATCCGACAAATAGTTCAATCTTATCAACATGACCGTACAACTCTTTTAATTTCTGTTGAGCATATTCGTCACCCGTAATTTGATTGAAATCAGTCACCCTGGGATAACCACACATTTCGCGGTAATCGTTATAACTGGCTAACTGTGCCTGCCGTCCGAGTTTAACAGATGCTAGTTCCGTAGCATCAATAAATGTATAAGGTGTTCCTGCGATCTTAAAATCAGGTGTGTTAAACAAACCAATTCTAGTGCCTGGTTGGGAACAAGTTTCTTCCATCAATGCACCCAACCCTTTATCGATTAACATCTGATTATTCCAGAGGGAATCGTACATGGATTTTTCTTTCCCGTCATAGGTAAAGGTTTCAGGAACCGCACTATGCCAGCGATAGACAAAACTAAACTCAATCGCCATCCAATTTTCTCGATACCAACTTTCCTTGGTAAAAGCTTCAGGATCGGCAAAGAACCTAAAATTATAGGGCGTAATGTGGAAAATGTACTCTTCCATAATGATATTGAGAACAATCACCATGAGAATATTTCTCGCGGTTTGGAAGAGCCTCTCATCGTCCCATTGCGGATAGCTTTTGGACAAAACATCACAAATTCGATTATGCTCCCTGATACATAAAGTGTTGAGCATGACATAGCCAATTTGGACGTTTGCCCGTTCAACTCCCATTGCAAATAGCTTGCCTTTCTTTTCGGGGGGTTGTCTTTTCTCATCATTAAGGGGTGCATGAAGACCTTCAAATTGAGGATCGATAATACCCTGCTCAGGATCGGCATAATAAAAGAGTGGATACTCTTCTTCTACGCCATCTTTGCGCTTGAGTTTTTGGGTTTTAAATTTACCGTCTTTGAAAGCTCTGAGCATATTTGTTTGTTTGCGGGTCAACCCGTAAACATTACACATATCAATCTGATGGTTGGAGGTATTTTTGAAGCGGTTTTGCTGATCGATCCGCAGAAAACTATCTGTAAACCACTGCACCCAATAGGGAAAGAGCAGAGTCGATTTTTCCGAATAAATGGTTTTTCCGTCTCTTTTTTGGAATAAGGTCTTTACTTTGTCCAGTGGTGGTAAGTTTCCTTCTTTGTTAAATTCTGGGTCGGGAGGTAAATGTCGCCCAGTATAAGTCTTGTCTGTAAGTGAATCCCAAGAGATGTAGGTATCAGTTTTCTTGGCAATATCTGTCCCTGGAATTTTGGGATCTAAGCCCATTAAGCTATAGGGAAGCGGGCGAGTCGGAAGTTTGTAAATGATGCTATTGAGAAAAAATTTGTTTAGTTTACGTTTCAGAGGCTCGTAACTTTGAACTAAATCCCAAATTGGTTTGAAATGAGTCAACGTATATGCTAAAGCTTTGTTGCTGAATCCATCTCTAGATGTATCTCTTTTCATGATTGCTTTTCCTTTCGAGTGTTGTAGATTAGATCGTCTTCTTATTCTCGGTTGTGAGAGGTTGATAAAGTTCGATCACTTTTCTATATTTTCAATTACTTTGGAGAGAATTTTTTGCAGATTCTTAGGTCGATAGTCTTGGCGTTTTTTCAATCGCTCGATCGCGCTTTCATGAAGCTCCTCAATAGCATCGCCCACTTCGCGGAACTTGATTCCTGCCAATTTGAAAAACCCAGGATTGTTTTTAAAATCAATCTCATAATTGGGATTGATACCTGTGGGAATGACACTTGGATCGAATTCCAGCCCCAATCCCAGGTTACGGGTTGAATCCAACATCCACTGCAAGGCAGTATCTGATAAACCGCTGTATTCTTCCGATCCACCGCCGACGCAGATATGCGAGCCGGGAAACCAAACTTGAATAAGCCGCTGATGGTGGGCATCAGGATCTTTCTTCATCAGGGTAACATCAAAGATTTCGCGAATTTCGTCGATCGCGACGGCGTGCAACGCATTCTGAATCGACTTATTTAAAGTGGTATCGTGGAATCTGTACCTTTTCTTGAGCTGTTCGTCATACTTTTTGAAGGCGGGTAGAACAGGAATACCCAGGGCTCCAACGGTGTCGAAACAACCAAGCAAGGTAATCGGGACGCGCTTGCCGTTATCTTTGCCGTAATCTTTGCGGTAATTGGCTGCTATCTTATCCTTTGGTTTAACGTCTCGGTTACGGTAAAGCTCGTAAGCTTCTGATGCCCTGGTAATATGAGGGCGGTCTAGGAGACCGGAGCAATGAATCATCCCCGCTAGACTCCTGACTGTGTAAGCACCGCGACTGAACCCGAATAAATAGATTTCGTCACCACTATCATAGTTGAGAGAAAGAAAACGATAGGCATCTTGTATATTTCTATCGATTCCCAGTCCAGTGACTCCGCCCAAAATCTTGTTACTATCCGCTCCAACTCCTTCGTCATAAAACACGATTTGCGGAACCCCGTCACTGCCACTGGATTTCACTGCCTGGGCAAGCTTAATCACATTACTTGGGTAACTACTATTTAGTTGTTGCCAAGTGCCATCACAGCAAACGATTAGACGTTTCATTTTTACTTGTCTCTCTTTGAATCGGAAATTTGAGAGCGATCTGTCATTGGTAATCGGTTACAAGAGAATTGCCAATTCCCCTTTTTGTATGGCGTCAGGCGAGCCCTGCTAGTTTTTGGCTCGAAATTGTTATGTGGGTGGGCAATCTTTAGTTATTTCGATTGTCAGGATAGTAGTCTCAAACCACCACCTAGTTGAGTTGATTGTATTAAAATGTGAATAATATTTATATTTCTTAATACAAAAAGGGCTGAGCGTAAGATCGTAGGTTTGGTTCTGGGAAAATGCTCGATTCTCCTAAAACGTAAAAATTTTACAGAGTGAAATAGTAGCTTTGGTTCTGGGAAAATGCTCGATTTTCCTAACAGGAGTAGTGATCCGAGGCCCTAGCTAACAAACCTTTAAACACATTTACGCTCTGCCTTGTCAGCTTGTAAAACAGCTATATCTTATCAATTGGTCAGTTGGCTGCAAGATAATGGTGACGTATTGGGAGAACACATAGCAGGTTTGGACTATGTTTTGGATTAAAATTTGTTTCAGCCACTCTCAAGTTTTCTGCGATGTGCTTGAAGTTTGTAACAATCTGTGGGTTTTTCTGTTTTCTCGATCGGCAAATTTGTGAGAAAATTTCCTAGCCCCGGTTTAAATTGAAACGTCCCAAAGTGGGGACGATCGACCGCAGCGACTGGCTACGAGGTTCTCGCACCAAAACCAAAGGCACAAGAGCAATCAGTCGCACAGTAGCCGAGAGGGCAAACACTGCTCCCAAACTCATGCCCGGAAGTTCGGCAACAAAGCCGCCGACGGTAGTTCCCAAAGCCCCAGCTACTCCCGCAACCGCTGCGGCGATCGCAAAATAAGTCGAAGGTTGCTCGATCGACGCGAGCTCCATTTGAATATTGTTAGTACACAGCCCGATCGCGCCTAAAGTCGTTCCCCCCAGCAAGTGCAGCAGCGGCAGCCACACCCATAGGGCAAACGGGTAATTGCCCGTACCCAACCACAGCAAAGGGGTTACGGCCACCACCAGCCCAACAGCAATTAGCAGCGGGCGATTTCCCCAGCGATCGGCCAACTTACCCCAAAACATCAGCAGCAGTAGATTTGCCCCGGAACTTAAGCTGGTGTAAATCGTTACCAAACTCACATCCAAGCTTAAATCTTTCAGTAAGTAGATATTAAAAAAAGGCGCGCTGAGATTAATAGCAAATGTCCACACACTGAAGTAAAGAATAAACATTAAAAAATTATAATCTTTCAGCACAGCAGGCACAAAATCTGTTAAGTGCTTTGCTTTTTTTTCGGTAAGTCGATCGCTCTGTGCATCTTTTTTGTATACCTGGGGATTCACATCAACCATGAAGCATTGACACCCCAAACTGATCATTCCCGCCAAAACACCCATCAATAAAACAATACCGTAGCCCAAAATAGGACCGCCGTCCCAAGTTGAAACTCCCAATCCCATCAACGGCACTCCCAGCAAAGTTATGAGGCTGACAGCACTGTTGCGAAAGCCAAAATAGCGTCCCCGCAAGCGCTGAGGAACCACAGCAGCCATCCAACTGAACCAGCTAGAATTGGCAAAAGCTGCCAGCACGCTAGCTGCTACGACTGTTACCAGTGTCCATTGCAGCAGTTGGTCGAGGTCTGCGTGCTGGGAACCCCAAACAATTGCCACCGCGAGCACCAGCCACAGCAGCCGCGACACGCCGAATACAAATAGGTTGTACCAGTGGCGACTGGTTGTCTGATCAGCGATGTAGGCTCCTAATGGTTGCAGGAGATTTACCACCATCGGAATAGCCGAGAATATACCTATTTCCACGCTGCTGGCGCCGAGTTGCAACAAGAAATTGCTCAGCAGCACGCCTGTGGTCGCCGACTCGAAGACAGCGGCAAAAACGCCATCTAGAGTTGAGGCTTTCAGAGTCGATCGAACGTCTTTTTTGGAAAATTTGAGAGCTGTTTTTGGATAGAGAACGAGCTGAAATATTTTCGGGTCTACTATTTCTGCAGTCTGAAGAGATAGAGGTTCATTTAACTCTGCAACTGGTTCAACCATAGTCAATCAATTTGAGATTTT
The DNA here is from genome assembly GCF_036705145.1 of Microcoleus sp. B5-D4. NCBI lineage: Bacteria > Bacillati > Cyanobacteriota > Cyanophyceae > Oscillatoriales > Microcoleaceae > Microcoleus > Microcoleus sp. B5-D4. The sequence continues at coordinate 53,588 of NZ_JAUBTV010000002.1, forward strand.
AGATTTTAGATTGTAGATTGGAGAATTGAAGTAACAGGGTTAGATAAAACCAGCCCCACCTTCAAGAGGCTAGCTCGAAAGTAGGACTGGCACGTCCGGGTAATTCATATCAATATAAATGACTGGCGATCGCTAGGACATCAACCGCTTGGGAGATTTGACACTCCCTAGCCTAAAGGCGTAGGGATTCTTAATTCATCGACTGACCTTTAAGCGCTATGTCCTTTCGGCAATCTTTAAACTTTTCAACCGTGCAATTACACCAATTGACGAGCCTAATTCACAGCAACCCCAGAGGGTCTATCTCCAAAAGCGTACTAGGATACGAACCTAGAGTTCGGGTATGCCCTACCCTACTTAACAAATGAACTAAATTATTTTTTTTCTGGTAAAGAGAATGCGTCGATCCTCTAGCTGTTTTAAGAGTTTTCGCTGCTCTCGGTCCAACAATTTATGCCTAAAAGTGTGTCTCCGTTTCACCATGGCAAAGGAGTTTAACCTTGACTGTTCAAGTCTAGCACAAATACAAGAAATTTACGGATTTTTAGGAATGGATTTAAGAAATTAAAGCCGTCCTAGAAGGACGGGGTTTTAAACCCAATTTTCTGATAAATCTGCTAATTGTAAAAAAGTAGGTTTTAGGGCTTAACCAGGAAGCGAGCGCAGCATTTTGCATACCAAAAATTGCTCGAATTCCGCCTCAAACAAGTTCCCCAAAGGCAAAAGCAAATTTCGCGCGAGCTCACTCGGTTCTCAAATCTTTACGGCTAGCTAAATCTATAGAATGAAAGATGATCGACTTGCCGAGTATAGGTGCTAACGATTTGTACCTAATTCCTGGAATCCGTTTGTTCAGTGCCAGCGCTCGCGATCGAGATTCCGGGTTTTTTGTGAAAATCGCCCGCACCGGCCCGTAAGCCTTCGGAGTGGGTTGTTGGCGATCCTCTACGAGGATCGCCAACTGGTAAGACAAAATTATAGTTGACAAAAATTACGCGAACTGCAGATAATAGCAAACCCTAGAATTAAACTTAAACGTTTAAGGGGTATCAGTGCTAAGGCGTGATGTCGATCGCCCGCAAATTTACGTATTTCTGCATTTGAGCGTGACCAAAACTCAACCTTTATCGGGGTATACATTGCCAGTATTTGCCTGTGCGGCGGCACTTGCAGCTTTGCGGTGCTTACGCGCAGGTATTCAGTCTCTAGATAGCGTATCAGTAAATTTACTGGAACCGCAAATAACAGCAGAAATTCCGATCGAACAGGCGTCTGTACTCAAAACTGGTACCGCTTTGGGCGTGACTCGCTCCGATCCGGGGGACAATCTCGATCTGACTCGCAATACCCCCGTTTGGGCAATGGTGGAATTGGGGAATTGGGAAGAGGGACAGAGGGAGAGAGAGGGAGAGAATCGGGGAGAGGGAGAGCAGATTGTGATTCTCGGCGGTGAAGGTATAGGGCGTCACACAGTCGGTGGAGGGGCGGCGATCTATGATTACGCAATGCGGCTGCTGCGATCGAATCTGAGCCGAGAACTCGCACGGGGAGAAAAAATTACTGTCACCCTGATTCTGCCGTCTGGGCGGCAACTAGCCACCCGCACTTCTAACGAAGCTTTCGGCGTGGTAGAAGGACTTTCGCTGCTGGGTACAACTGGCATTTCTCAGCCGCTGAGTGCCCCTGGACAGTTGGAAGTTTACCGCGAACAACTGCAACAAAAAGCCGAACTGTTTGACTGTTTGGTTTTCTGCATCGGCGAAAACGGCTTGGATTTGGCGCGACAACTGGGGATTAATCCTGATAGGCTCGTCAAAACCGCTAACTGGCTCGGCCCGCTGCTGGTAGAGGCCGGATATCAGGGCGTGCAGTCAATTTTGCTGTTTGGCTATCACGGGAAACTGATGAAATTGGCGGCGGGAATTTTTCACACTCACCACCACCTCGCTGACGGGCGCAGGGAAATTCTCACAGCTTACTGTGCTAAGGCCCGAATGCCTGCCGATGCGTGTTCCGCAATTTTTGCCGCAGCGACAGCCGAAGATGCTCTGGGGCAACTGCGGGCTTTGGACGGCGAGTTTGGGAGCAATTGGGTCGATCGAATTTACGGCGACATCGCCCGACAAATAGACTTGCGCTCATCGGATTGCATTTTTACTCACACTAACTTGCACATCCCCGTGGGCTCGGTCATGTTCGGGCGCGATCGCAAAATTATTGTTAAAAGTGACATAGGAGATACATTTTTGACCCAAATTTGTTAATCTAGTGTGAATATCCCTGAATTCTGTTTAAAACATCGCTCAGGGATAATATTTAACAAGTAATAATTCTTTGTCCCTAGACCTTAATTATACTAGGTTGCTTCGGGAAGTTATTTCTGAAGCAAGAATTCAATTAATTAGGGTAAGGATCGAAGTAAATCTATGGCCCTGTACCCGATTAATCGACTAACATCGCTGACGGCAATCTAGTATCAATAAGATTTATTCCTAGCGACCAATGGTTCCTAGCCTTCCTTAGAATTGTACTGAGAGCGCGACAAATACCTCCCCTACTTTCTGCCCAATTAGCAATTAGCAATTACGCAATAACCGTGACTACTAAAATAGAAACTGAATCCGTTCTCACAAACTCTTTAATGCAGCAGATTGATCGCCAGATCATCGTGATTCTCGACTTCGGTTCGCAATATTCCGAACTGATTGCTCGTCGAATTCGCGAAACTCAAGTATATTCAGAAGTTATTTCTTACCGGACTACGGCAGAACAGTTAAAAGCTATCAATCCTAAAGGAATTATTCTTTCAGGAGGCCCGAGTTCTGTATACGATGAAAAAGCACCCCACTGCGACCCAGAAATTTGGAATTTGGGAATACCGGTGTTGGGAGTGTGTTACGGGATGCAGTTGATGGTAAAGCAGCTCGGAGGCACAGTTGAACGGGCTAAGTTAGCCGAATACGGCAAGGCATCGCTATTTATTGACGATCCTACAGATTTGCTGACAAATGTCGAAGAAGGCAGCACGATGTGGATGAGCCACGGAGACTCCTGTACTCAACTGCCGACGGGTTTTGAGATCCTCGCTCACACTGACAATACTCCGTGTGCTGCTGTGGCTCACCACGAGAAAAATTTGTACGGGGTTCAGTTTCACCCCGAAGTAGTTCACTCGATCGGGGGAATAGCTTTAATTCGCAATTTTGTTTACCACATTTGCGAGTGCGAACCGACTTGGACGACTGCTACTTTTGTGGAGGAATCGATTCGCGAAATTCGCGCACAAGTGGGAGACAAACGAGTTTTGCTGGCTCTATCGGGCGGTGTAGATTCTTCTACTTTGGCTTTCTTGCTGCATAAGGCGATCGGCGACAAACTTACCTGTATGTTTATCGATCAAGGGTTTATGCGGAAGTATGAACCAGAACGGTTGGTAAAATTATTTAAAGAGCAATTCCACATTGACGTTGAGTATGTTAATGCTCGCGAACGCTTTTTAGCTCAACTTGAAGGGATAACCGATCCTGAAGTAAAACGCAAGCGGATAGGTCACGAATTTATCAACGTATTTGAAGAAGAATCGAAGCGTCTGGGCCCCTTCGACTACCTCGCCCAAGGTACTCTTTATCCTGATGTGATTGAGTCGGCTGACACTAATGCAGATCCGAAAAGTGGCGAGCGAGTTGCTGTTAAAATTAAAAGCCACCACAACGTCGGCGGTTTGCCGAAAGATTTGCGATTTAAGCTGATTGAACCGCTGCGAAAACTGTTTAAGGATGAGGTGCGAAAAGTCGGCCGGTCGATCGGGCTTCCCGAAGAAATCGTAAACCGACAACCTTTCCCTGGCCCGGGATTGGCGATTCGGATTATCGGAGAAGTTACCTCCGAGAGACTAAATATTTTGCGGGATGCTGACTTCATTGTTCGCCAAGAAATTAACCGGCACGGATTGTACGGTGAACTTTGGCAAGCTTTTGCAGTTTTGCTACCGATTCGCAGTGTAGGCGTGATGGGCGATCAGCGCACTTATGCTTACCCGATCGTCTTGCGATTTATTAAGAGTGAAGACGGGATGACGGCTGACTGGGCGCGGGTTCCTTACGATTTGTTGGAACTGATCTCGAATCGGATTGTGAATGAGGTTAAGGGGGTGAACCGGGTAGTTTACGATATTACTTCTAAGCCACCGGGAACGATCGAGTGGGAGTGATTTCTAGTTAGCGATTAAGTAGGCGGACTAATTTTTTTGTCTGTCTACTTATTTTGATTTTGGATAATAAGTCAACAGTCGTTACTTGTTGACAAGTGATTGAAGAAGAGGTAGTTCTTCCTATGAAGGTCTGAAACATTTGCACAGCAAGAGGTTCAGACTCGTGAAAAACGAAAATTATCACTGTGACACTTGAAGGGCCGAAGGTTGGTTCTAACTGACATCTTGCACCATTCTCGATAAGCATTTTAGGAACAGGCTGGACGGCCTGTTCCACAAGAAAATTCACTCTTTGTGGAACAGGCCGGAGAGCCTGTTCTTGAGAAGGGTGCAAGATGTGGGTTCTAATTGTTCCACCGCTGCATAGGTTTCAATGTTGTGACTTCGATCACTGGTAACACGGACTTGGTTCACCCAATATTTTCAGTATTATCACGGAAAAAAACCAGCACCATCACTTGCTCTTAGAAGAAACCACGAGATGATTAAGGTGTCGAGTTCAAAACAATCCCATGTATCCAGTTAATCTTCTCCCCGGCGCTATCAACGAATTAATTGCCACTGTCACCGATACTCACTGCGTTACCAAGGCTGACCGCTACGGCATGATGGCCGCCATCCTCGATGAGTCCATCAGTGAAGAAGAACGTGGCTCACTCGATCGTCTGATTCGCTCCCTGGTCAAAGGTAGGATTCAAGTCAGTGATGAACTCTCCATCGTCTCGTAAGCAGAAAGCTCGTTGAGAACTCGACACTCTACAACGGCTTTCCGTTGGGGAAGTTTAAACAAGTCACGCTATACAACTCTCTAGGGATAGCTTTTTGTATAATGCACTTTTGAGATAGACGATTAGCGTTCCCAACTTCATAAACATTATGACGGATAGCATCCAGCATCTCATTGAGCCACACATTCAAGATTTGGGTGGATTCCAAGCCCGTCGCTTGCTTCCCTCAGACGTTTTAGCACTGGTAGGCCCGTTCATCTTTTTTGACCATCTGGGCCCTGCGGTGTTTCCACCCGGCCGGGGCGTGGATGTCAGACCGCATCCGCACATCAACTTAGCAACCGTCACCTACCTGTTTGAAGGTGTTTTGCTGCATCGTGATAGTGTGGGCAGCGTTCAAGAAATCCGTCCCGGTGCGGTGAACTGGATGACAGCAGGGCGAGGAATTGTCCACTCCGAACGCACGCCCGATGACGATCGCAGCAAAGAAGCCATCCTGCATGGCATCCAAACCTGGATAGCCCTTCCCGATGAATACGAAGAAACCGACCCCTGGTTTCGGCATCATCCGGCAACTGAACTGCCTGTTTGGGAGGATGCAGGAGTTTCGTTCACCCTAATTGCCGGTGAGGCATACGATCGCACTTCCCCAGTTCAAATATTTTCACCCATGATTTATCTGGACGTGCAAGTGACTGCTGGAAGAGAATTTACCTTACCGGGCAATTACAGCGAACAGGCGGTTTACAGCGTAACAGAGGGGCTTGCGATCGATGGAGTGCCTCTGGAACAACATCGGTTAGCGGTTCTAAATTCCGGCACTGAAGTAAAGATTTCTGCTTCAGGCAAGGCTCGTTGTATTGTGATTGGCGGTGAACCTGTTGGTGAGCGGCATAAGTGGTGGAATTTTGTTTCGAGTCGGCACTCGCGCATTGAGCAAGCTAAACTCGATTGGAGAGAGGGACGGTTTGCTCAGGTTCCTCAAGAGACAGAGTTTATTCCGCTGCCTGAAGAGCCACCTTCTCAAGCAGAGCAACCGTTGTGAATAACCACAGCGATTTAACTTGAAAAACTGTTTTTTGATGCAGAATTTGTCTTTTTTACTCTAATCTTCACGGATATTATTTCAAAATCGGCGTTGCTTAATCAGGGTATGAAAAAAATCAGTGGGAAATCGGGAAGCTTTGTGGCTACTGGTTTATATGACTTGCATATTGAGCCTTTCATACCGTAAATCAGCAACGCCCTATCTGCCTATATTCCGCTTCATTCGATCGAGTTCTTCGTCTGCTTCCCAGCGTTGAAACTTTTCTTCTAAAGGATCTGCAGCCGTAAAACTGTTATAATTAGAACTCTGATTCCAACCCTTTGTATCCCAATTCTGCTCTGTTTTAGTGGTAGTGCGAGTTGCAGCTTCGGCCGCTTTTGCTCGGACTTCTTTTCGCCGTACTTGAATTTGGCGGTACAGTTCTTTTGCTTTTTCAATCCGTTCTTTGCAGCCTTGCATTTGACCCCAGCGCTGATTTCCCTGACGCAGCAAAGCTGCTTGCCGCTCTTGGGCTGCTTGAGCTAAATCCAGCCTTTGAGCAGCTTTAGCTTTGTTGATGCGATCGTTCCAGCGCTGAATTTCTTGGGCGGCGGAGAGAATTTCGGCTTGCAGTTTTTTCTCTTGTTTTTGGATATCGAGAATCAGCCGCAGAGTGTCTTCTTCTTGTTCCTTCAGTTGTTCTTCTATTGCCTGCAATTCCAGATGGGGATTGCTACGCAAAAATTCTTCTAATCGGGTTTCTAGAAAGCGGCTGAAATCATCAAATAAGCCCATTTTTTATATGTCCTCAGTCATCAGTTATGAGTCATTAGTCATTGGTCATTAGTTATTAGTCATTGGTTCTTAGTCACAGGAGATCGATTATCGAGCCTGAGTTGTTAGTTATAGCAGAAGAAAGTTCGGCAACGAATTGGGGAAGCGATTTAACGGATAGAAGGAAGAAGCAATAAGAGCAATGGTTTCAGCAATTAAGAACGTCTTGGCGGTTCCTATATTATAACTGTTTTCACTGCTCGTGATATACAGCCCGATCGCTGCCCATTACTGATTACCGATGACCTAACTCATAACTAATGACTGATAACTAATGACTCATAACTGATGACTGATTAGAACTTTTGGCCGACAAAAACCGATCGCACATCTCCTCCCTTGCGGATAACGGCTTCTTGATTTTTGATTTCTGCCAGCGTCCAACCGCTAGCGCCAATGCTTTCGCCCACATAAATTCTGCGGGCTACGCCATCTACTTCAAACAAAGCAGCCGATCGATCGCCCAACTCCAAAATCCCTACCAACGTGTGCGCGGAAGTCGGGGCGCTGCTGACGGCCGGTGCGGATTGCTCCGGTGCGGGCGCGGATTGCTGGGCTGCAGGCGCTGGTGCCGGTTCGGTTTCGCGAGCCAAAATCTTTGGCTGGGGAGACTCCGAGGGGGAAGGGGAAGCGGCGAGGGGATCTCGATTTCCCGCAGCGGCGAGCGCACGACCGGAGGCTGGAGCAGCAGGCGAGGGGGAAACTGCCGCGGTTTGAGGAGCAGCCGGAGCAGCCGGAGCAGCCGGAGCAGCAGCCACCTGAGCAGGCGGAGCTACAGTCACCTGAGCGGGGGGAGGGATCACTACGATTTGGGGTGCTGGTGCTCCCGGCTGTGCACCGGCTTGTTCTAGGGCATCAGCGATGCGGTTGACTGCGGTCGAAAGGCCTGCGGTTGCGGGCGGCGCGCCGGAAATTTGAATGCTCGGCAGCGTCCCTGGGGTGGGGGCTGCGGGAACTCCTGCAAGTTGGGGGTTAGCTTGGGGTGCTTTTTTTTGTTCGATCGCTTCTAGCGAGCGCTGCACGTATTCGACAAACGGGGTGTCAGGTGCTGTTTTGCCACTTGCTACCGGCCTCTGTGGTGCGGGGGCGGCGGGCAAGCGCACGAGTCCCGACCTGCTTGCGAGCCATAACCCCATGACTAGCAGCAGCGACCCACATGCTGCTCCCAGCAGGATTCTGTCGAATGATTGTTTGGACTGCTGTTTTTTGGTTGTTTCTAGGGCGACTTGGCGGGCGATCGCTTCTACGTCTTTTTCGCCCCGCTGCGACTGGGGGGGTGCCAACTGCGACAAAACTATTTGAGGTACCGAGATCGACTTGAGGGCCACGAATTCAGGCTGCACTGGTTCCGATGGCAGTCCGCCGCTGCCGTCGAATGCTCGATCGACTCCTTCAAACAGTTCGTCCATCAACCGATCTGCGTAGGACTCTACTGCCACTGCTTCGGCTGGCACTGTTTCCACCGTCGCCCTCACGGCGATCGGCTCTGACGCTGATTCCAAAGACATCTGTTCGGCGATTACTTTTTGAGGCATAGTTTTCTGTTTGCTCCCGCTCCTCGACAACCCTGAGATTCTCAACTATCAGACTTCTACAGGATACTTGTGATGTTGACCAATTCTTGGCTCAGAACAGGTCAATTGTATCTCACCCATCACCATATTTTTAGTCCTCGGCCAACTTACTTTGCCCGATCGGCTTTTGTTTTACCTGTTTTGGGCTTTTTCGCCCCTGTTTTGTGCTGCCAGTCTTATTTGCTTACCCTGACTTTTACTGCACATTCTACTGCTTTTGTCAACCCCACCCTCCGGGGCTTCGCAGTTTTTGACACACAGCTTTACTTGAGGCGATCGCAAAAAAAGCGGGTTTTTTGTCGCTGTTTCCGATCTCATTGCAGCTTTGACAAGGATTTCAGAGTTTTACCCGTCTTAAGTTTGTTGGTCAGTTTGCTTGACATTAGTAACAGGTAACTTATTTTATAACTTTAATCTACATAGCTTCATCACACTTAGGTAATAAATTCTCCAAGGTTGCCAAACCGTCGGCTAAATAAGAATTATTCCTAATATTTTTTTGCAAGACTATTTGCAATATGAAAATAAAAAACTCTTGAAATTTGTCAATATATATTCGTTTCAGCATGGGATTTTTTCCGCCATCATTCCTCTAGCTCCTGCCATTGTTAGCAGGAGCTAAACACAACACTCGGACAACCCAAATTAACCCACCCGTTCCGCCAATTCCAACCAGCGCTCAGTCGCATGATCGATCTGCTGCGTCAACTGAGCTAAACGATCCGATAACTTCTTTACCTCCGCAAATCCGCTCGGAGCATTGTTAGACAACCTCTTCTCAATCTCTTGTTTCTCAGCTTCCATCTGCGGAATTTGACTTTCTAATTGTTCGTATTCCCGCTTATCATTGAAGGAAATTTTGGTAGATTTTTGAGTGGAGCTTTGGGATTTTGAATTATTAGATTCAGCCGCCGTGCGTGTAAGTTTTTCTTTTTCTTTTTGCCCTTTGAGTTCCTTGGCTTCTTCCGCTTTTTTGTAATCTAAATACACCGAATAATTGCCGGGATACAAGCGCAAATTGCCCCCAGGCTCCAAGGCGAAAACCATGTCGATCGTGCGATCGAGAAAATAGCGATCGTGGGACACCACAATCACGCAGCCGTTAAAATCTTCGAGATAATCCTCCAAAACCGCCAAAGTCTGCACGTCTAGGTCGTTTGTCGGTTCATCCAAAATCAGGACGTTCGGCGCACTCATCAGCACTTTCAACAGAAATAACCGGCGCTTTTCCCCGCCCGAAAGTTTGTTAATCGGTGCATACTGTTGGTTCGGTGGAAACAGAAACTTTTCCAACATTTGAGAAGCGGTAATGATTTCCCCATCCGCCGTTTGCACCAATTCCGCCACACTTTTCAAGTATTCAATAACTCGCTGGTCTTCGTTCGGCGTCAAATCCTCTGAATGCTGGTCAAAATAACCGATATGAATGGTTGTACCAATTTCGACAGTACCCGAATCCGGCTGAATGCGTCCGGTGATGATATCCATCAGCGTCGATTTTCCTGCACCGTTGCAGCCAATAATTCCAATCCGGTCTTCGGGTGTGAAATTGTAGGTAAAATCTTTAATTAAAGTGCGATCGCCGTAAGCTTTAGAGATATTCAGTAACTCAATCACCTTCTTACCAATCCGGCGGCCGGCTGTGGCAATTTCGACTTTGCCGTTGGCTGTTTTGAACTCCTGGGCTCGCATATCTTTAATGCGATCGATCCGAGCTTTTTGCTTGGTACTGCGCGCCTTCGGCCCGCGTTTGAGCCATTCCAATTCGCGCCGCAATACACCCGCGTGTTTGCGAACACTGCTGGCGGCGGATTCTTCAGCTAGGGCTTTTTTCTCCAAGTAATAAGCGTAATTGCCAGCATAATTGTAAAGGTCGCCGCGATCGATCTCTAGGATGCGATTGGTAACGCGATCGAGAAAATAGCGATCGTGCGTAATCAGTAGCAAAGCACCGCGATAGCCGTTCAAATAGTTCTGCAACCACTCGACAGACAGCGCATCCAAGTGGTTTGTCGGTTCATCCATCAGCAACACATCGGGTTCCGACAATAAAGCCGTTGCTAAGGCAATTCGCTTGCGGTAGCCGCCGGACAAGTCGGCAATTTTCGCATCAAAATCCTCAATCCCCAACTTGGTCAAAATCAATTTTGCCTTGGTTTCCAAGTCCCACCCATCCACCTCATCAATGCGTTCAGATACCGCAGACAGACGCGCCATCAACTTGTCTGTATCGCCTTTGCCGTGGGAAAGTTGATCGGAAATTTCCTCGTATTCTCGCACTAAAGCCATTTGTTCGCCACTGTCGGCAAATACTTGCTCTAAGACAGTGTGATTTTCGTCTAAATCCGGCTGTTGGGGGAGATAGACAATTGTAGACCCTGGATTGACCCAGCGATCGCCAGAGTCGATCGACTCCAAGCCTGCAATCATTTTCAGCAGCGTTGATTTCCCGGAACCGTTAGTGCCGATGAGTCCGACTTTATCGCCTTCATCGAGGCTGAAGCTGGCATCTGTCAAGAGTTCCTTGATGCCGAAGTCTTTTTTGATCGATCGCAGAGTAAAAATAGTCATGAGTATATAAAATTATCTACCTAACTTTTGACATCGGTGAGCGAATTGCGGTATTTTAGGTTATATCATATATTGTAACGCATTTGTGACACAATTATAGAAACAATCTCGACTAAAAAAGTGAAGGTTCCAAATTAATTTCACACTTGACCCTTTGTTTTTCTATGATATCAGAAGTAGCACTATCAAAAAGGCGAGGTTTTCAGTTTATAGAACTGGAAGCAAATAAGGTTGGCATTCTTTTAGTCAAAGCTCCCATTGAATTAAGCAGTCCGGTGATTTCCCAAGTATTTGGTGGGAATTTAGAGCTAAACGTATGGGGTAAGCAGTATCATCCTAGTGATTGCTGGATGTCACTTATATATCAGTATCAAGGACATCCGTGGAGTATAGTTTTTCCAATCAATGTGTGTGTAAAGAGCAAGGTTTCTCAGGTGTCTGAGTTATTGAAAACTCGATGCCTTTATTTACAGAATGAAGATACATCAGGTAGTTCTGCGTATCAGCTATTTGAGAATGGTAAATGTATTGAAGAGTTCGAGTGGGGTGTAGATTACACCGAAGAGGTTTTTGAGATTTTACCCCAAGAGTTACCGGAATATGCAGAGGAAATGGAAGCGCGGGGTACGCCCATAGCCGACGGTTGGAACCCCAAGAAATGGGATATTTATATTGCCAGTGGTACTCATGTTGGTTACAAATTTCGCACTGAAGAATGCACGCTCAAAGTAACTGAAGATAGTTTAAAAGATCCGAGACTTTTTCTGGATTTTCTCCTGCGAAGACAAGATGCTTGGTTGCCTGATTATGAATACATCCCTTGGGGGGAAATTATCAAAGCTGAAAGTGCCAACGCTGACGATTTTGTGCGCGTAGACGGGATCAACAGAACGACTAAAATAGAGAGACCAACTCCACTTAACTGGGACACTTGATATGGTTTCGTCAGAACTAATCTTGAGGTTGCGAGGGTCAAAATGAAAATAGATCGTATTACAAGCAATCCAAAGCGGATGAACGGGCAACCATGTATTCGCGATCTTCGGCTTACTGTTCGTCGGGTGATCGAGTTGCTAGCAACTTATCCCGATCGAGAAGAACTACATCAAGAGTTTCCAGAACTAGAGGATGAAGATATCCGGCAAGCCCTAATTTTTGTATCCTCTTACCTTGACGATCGCATCATTGAGCTACCTAATCACTATGAAGCTGTTGCTTGACCAGGGATTACCACTTTCTGCGGCAGCATTATTACGTGATGCAGGTATCGACACCATCCATGTTGGTGAAATTGGTATGTCTCAAGCCGAAGATTCCGAAATCATCCAGAAAGCCAGAGAAGAGGAACGTGTGGTTGTTACACTCGATGCAGATTTTCATACATTGCTAGCACTTGATGAAGCAGCTTCTCCCTCAGTTATTCGCGTTCGGATTGAAAGGTTACGCGCCCAAGCATTAACGGATTTGCTGCTGATGGTAATTGCTGAGTGCGAGGAGGATTTAGAACAAGGATCGGCCATTTCGGTCGAGCCAAGCCGTATTCGTATTCGTCGTCTGCCACTCATACCGGATGTCTAAAAAATAGTCATCAGTATAAACAGTTATTTACCTGACCCTGATGCTCAAAAGGTTTATGTCAATCTCGATCGCCTTCCAATGTACTATAATTCAAATACCAACCTTTGTTGGAGTATTTTTTTATGTCCTTGCAAGAGCTTAAAGAAAAAGCCAGCCAACTATCAGTCAGCGATCGCCTGGCCCTGCTAGGTGCGATCGTTCAATCCCTGCAAAGTACACCAGAAATCTACAATTGGCAATATTTAGTTTCACGTCCTCATGCTTGGCGCAAACAACTTTACATTAAGGGACGTAAATTACTAGCATCGACTATTTGGGGAGACATGACTGCTAATGGGATGTCACCGGAACAAGCAGCCGAAAATTGGGATTTACCACTTTCTACTATCTATGAGGTGATTGATTACTGTGAGAATAATCAAGAACTTTTAAAATTAGAAGCAGACGAGGAACGCTATCGATTGGAAGTAAAAGGAGTCCAAGTTGAGCCTACGAATGCTGCTTGACGAAGATTCTCAAGCAAAGTATTTAGTCAATCTTCTTCAGGCAGCCGGTCACGATGTAGCCACAGTCAATACATTGGATTTAATGAATCATCCAGATTCAGTCGTGCTAGACGCTGCCAGAGAAAATGAGAGAGTGCTGCTTACACGCAATTGTGATGACTTTCAGCAGTTGCATCAAGCGAACCCAGAACATTCAGGAATTTTGGCAGTTTATCAAGATTCTGAGGCTTCTAAAAATATGAGTTATCAGGCGATTGTGAAGGCAATTGATAATTTAGAGACGGCAGAATGTGACCTCAATAATCAGTTTGTGGTTCTCAATCAATGGAGTTATTAATTTATCAGAAACCAGGAAGAGATTCTAGTTATTCACTTAGAATCTGCATAGATGACGAGGAGGCTGAATGAAAACCCCGATCGCCCTACCAATTGACCAAATCACCAAATTCTGCCAACAGTGGCAAATCATCGAACTCTCGCTCTTTGGTTCGATCCTTCGTGACGACTTTCATGCAGACAGCGACATCGATATCCTAGTGGCTTTTGCCCCCACGGCCGACTGGAGTTTACTCGATCGCGCCCAAATGCAGGAAGAACTCGAAGCAGTGCTAAGTAGACGAGTCGATCTAATCAGTAAACGGGCGATCGATCGCAGTTCCAACTGGATTCGCCGCCTTTGAAATTCTCTCTACTGCTCAAACTATTTATGTCAAATAGCTGCGATCGCGCTTCCTTAATCGATCGCTCTTTTTATTTCAACAACTGCTTCTGCCGTTTTACCCGTTGCGCGATCGAATATTGTTAGGGAGATGTGCCTATCAACTGCTTCAACAGATGGCTGAAATGAAATTGACTCATGCCCAGCAATTGAGCTAAACCTGCAAGCTTAATATCTTGATTCAGATGTTCGTTGATTTACTCAGTTTGCGTTTCTGATTTTATTGTACTTCGCCAGTGAGATCGCTATCTCTGGGGTGCTTTTGAGAACTGGCATTGCAAGCCCTAGCTTGATTGTGCCTAGATAGCAATCACTTTTGAAGTCATTGTAGAAATATAAAGTTTTAATTTTAATAATTTTCCCTGACTTTACTTCGCTTGGTGTCCAACTTAAAGATGCAACAGACAGCAGCCACCTTGAAATGGCTGGCATAGGCACCTTACTTGTATCTAGAGACGGGCAGTTTCAATAAGATCTTCTCTACCTTTAGGAAGAGATAAATCCGCCCCGATCTAACGCCACAAAAATAATCTTTTGAGTAAAAAGGCGGGGGTGGAAAGTACGAATGCAGATTGTAGGGTTTCCTTGCCTGTCATTCCCAAGTGCGATCGCCGAAGATAAGGGTATAGAAATTAAACGGCTGGTTTTCACCCGCCCTTACACAAAATGAACTCACAAATAGAACAACAAGTAACAATTCTACAAGACGAAACAGCAGCGGCAGGGAATTCAGCCAACCCAACAGTTGAAACTCATGTATTTGCCTCAGAATTTGCCACAGAGGAAAAAGTCAGAGTGGAAGAATTTAAGATTAGCGGCGACAGCCTAATTGGTAAAGTCAAAGAACTAATTCAGCAAGGAAAACTCCGCCGCCTCGTCATCAAAAACTCGCAAGGGCGGACTTTGGCAGACATTCCGCTGATGGCTGGATTGGTAGGCGGCGTTGCCGGCTCAGTAGTCTTTCCAATTGCTGCTGTACTTGCTACAGTGGGGGCAGTTGCGGCTCATTTGACTGTAGCAATTGAGCGCAAAGAATAGTCCTTAGTAATTAAAAATCTTCTCTTCAAGTCCGCGAACGCGGACTTTGTTTGTTTAGTAGCGATTTCAATCGCCGAATTGTCTGATCAACGTGAGATATTGCTTCTCAAGAACAGGCAAGATGCCTGTTCCACAAAGAGTAGATTTTCTTGTGGAAGGGGCCCCAGAGTCCGTTCAAAAGGCTGATTGACAATGGTGCAACATCTCAGATTAACGTAAATTATCCGGTACTCTCGCCGCAGGTTGGTCTAAATAATTGTAAACAATCCGCGAAATTCGACGCACAAAATCTCTCACAATCGGGTCATTGTAAGGACGTTTGACAAAGATTGCCGCTAAATAACGCTTACCGTTGGGCATATCAATAATTCCCGCATCGCCAACCACAAACCCGATATCTCCGGTTTTGTCAGCAATAACTGCACCGGGCCCCAAACCGGATGGCAAAAGCGTTCTAGTTGTTGTGTGCCGCAGTAATTCTAAAGCTTGTTCGCGACTCGATTCAGAGACTAATTTATCGCCAGACAGCATCGCCAGCAACTTTACCATATCCACAGAACTTGTGGTATTTGTTCCTTGAAAATCACCGAGCCAATTGCGAATTCTCGTATCAGTTAATCCCCAATTGCGAAAACGCTCGTTGAGTTTAGCAATTCCCCCCAAACGTTCAATAATCATGTTGGTGGCTGTATTGTCGCTGATGGTAATCATTTTATCTACGGTTTCTCTGATGCTAAACCGAGTGCCATTTGGTCTGTCTTGCATAGTTCCAGAACCGCTGGCAACTAAGTCGGGCTTCATAACTAATGTTTCGTCTAGGCTAACTTTGCCCGCGTCTACATCTTGATAAAAAGCAATCAGAATTGGTAGTTTGATGGTACTGGCGGCCGGAAATACTCGATCGCCCTTGATATCCAAATAGTTTCCTGTATCTAAATCCAGAAAAAACATTCCGGCGCTGAGGGATCTATACTGTGCGATCGCACTTTCGATTTGAGGCTTGATTGCGCTCATTTCGGAACCTGTTGAAATCCCCAAATCAGCGTCATAATTTCTCGGAGTGGCTGAAGAAGCAGTTAGGGGAACTTGACTGGGTTTTTGTTCTATCTGGGTAATAGGTGTTGGTTGCAAAAACTCGTTGCCCGCTATTTGCTCTGGATTTGGCAACTGAAATGACCAGCGCGTGGCAGATTCTCTAATGACTCGGACTTTTTGCGGGTCTAACTTATAACCGGGAGTTAATTGTATCACTAACCTGGTAGTTCCGGTGTCAAATTGCCCGACTCTAATTTGTTGAATAGCTGAATTGTAGCTTTGAGGAGTTTCGGGATATTCCAAAACTATTCCCGGTAAATCAATTACTAAGCGGGTGGGATTGGCGATTAGTTTAACTTCCGGCTGCACTCCTGAATCTGTGGTTAAATTGAGTTGGTTTTCGCGGGCATCGAAGTGCCAAGATGTTAGTGTATCAGCTTTTGCGGGCAGGGCGATCGAGAAAAGACTAAGGGCGGCCGGCAACAGCCATCGCAGTTTTAGAGTCATGTTTAAAGAGAAAAAGTGGAACGGCGGCAGCGATAAAGCGGCAGGAAAAACGTTATCAACCGCTTTCGAGATGAAGCACCTAGCATCATACAGTCAATTCTTGCCCCCAGCCGTATTTTTTTTATTTTCTCTGAGAGTATTCCGTTTCCGGGACTCATATCAAATCCGGTTCTATTACCCCTTTTTCTTCCTGTCTCGCGCAGGCGGACAAAACTTTGTACACTGGCGAATTCTCTTGGCAGAATTCTTATTTTGTAGGCACAAATTTTATTCGCCTTCGATGAATTCAAGTTAGGCGACTTCCCGATTTCTAGCATCTTCGAGGGAGTCGATCGCGGCTTTGAGAAAAACTTTTCCCTTAGCAACAAATCGGCGATCGCTCAAAGGATCGTAAGCTTCCCAATTACCGCTAACTTCGCGATCGCGCCACAAAAACCAGCAGCGGTAGATTTCCCCGCTATCTATATCATCGCACAAAGCCAGCCAATCATCCCCCGTGAGAGCGCTGGCATCTAATGCTACCAATTCCACCCACGCAAGTGCAGTGCAGGCATCGATCGCCTCAGCATCAACCGAGTCTGATTTTGTAGCTATAGGTTGCGGCGAACACAGTGTAGACTTCATAATTTCTCCTTAATTAAATTAAATCAATCAATCAATGAATTTGCCTATTTATGGAACTGACCCGGTACGCCAAGTGGAAAAACTGTGTTTTGATAAATTTCTGGTTGGTCAAATTTACCAGCGGCTGATGCTTCTGTTAAATTATTGAGTGTATTAATTGTGAAAATGGCGGCAGTTCCCAAAGCGGCCATTGCCAGTCTGTGTAAGATTTTGTTCATTTGGGTTCTCCTTTTTTGCTTCGTGTATCTACTCTAAAAAGTTAAATCGTCATTAGCGGCGGAGATTGGGGAGTTAAGAAAAACTTTTTCTCCTCAAATATATTCAACTGTTGAAGCCGTTATCAGGACAGAGTTTGAGGAGTCGATCGCCCCAAAAACCTCTTCAAGTAAAATCCCTTAAATTCCGGCTGGCTGACTATCTTCCTTAAAATCGCCTAAAATAGGGACTTAAGGCGTTAAAATTTCTAGATTCGTTCCCCTTTCAGTGCAAGCGAAGTGCTCAAGTCAAAACGCGATCGTGGTCGCATTCTCACTGCCTCTGGCTTAAAGAAACTTAACGAGGCGCTCCAAGAATGGTCTGACCGACATAACATTAGAGGTACTCTGACGGAAATCGAGGCTGAATCTGGCGTCGGTGCCGATACAGTCAGCAAAATTAAGCAGGGTAGAGAAGGTGCGGATTTGAGTAAAATTCGGCAGTTGTTCGCGGCTTTTGAGATGACTCTGGCTGCTAGCGACCATCGATCGGCTAAACTTGAGGAACCGGAAAATTTAGACGAGCTGGACAATTTGCCACCAGCGGGGGAAACAGCCACCAGCAGCAGAATTGTTAAAGTATTTGTCAGTTATCGCAGCGCCGAACCCGATCGCGAGTTGGGAAAACAGTTAGAAACGGCCTTAAGCGCGATCGGTCATACAGTTTTCACAGCAGAAAATAACATTAGATTAGGAGATAATTGGTTCGATCGCATTAATTTATTCCTCCAAGAATGCGATTATTTGCTGCTACTGTTACCGCCAACGGGAAACCAAAGCGAACTACTAACATATCAAGTTCAGCAAGCAAAAGAACTCCAAGACTCGCGCCATGACAAAAAACCAATAATTCTCCCCATCCGCGTCGGTTTCCCCCTGAACGCGCCTCTAAATCACGACTTGCGGGGCTATCTGTACCGCATCAAACAGAGGGAATGGAAAACCACCGCCGACACTCCAATTATTATCGAAGAAGTTCTGAATTTGCTAGCAGAAAAACCCGCACCGGTTACAGAACAAACGGAAGATTTAACACAAAAACAGCTATTAGAAATTAGCAGCGACGAAATACCTCTACCCGCCGCCGAACCAGAATTACCGGGAGGACAAGTCGATGTCGCTTCTCAATTTTATGTAGAACGCCCGCCCATCGAAGAACGCTGTTATCAAACTATTGTGCAGCCCAGCGCGTTAATTAGAATTAAAGCACCGAGACAAATGGGCAAAACTTCCTTGATGGCAAGAATTTTGCATCACGGAGCCCGTCAAGGCTATTGCACAGTGCCGCTAACTTTTCAGTTAGTAGATAAAGCCGTATTTGCCAACTTAGATAAATTCTTAAAGTGGTTTTGCGCTTACGTCGGGCGCGAGTTGCACTTACCCAATCAATTAGACGATTATTGGGACGAGATTTTTGGCAGCAAAGTCAACTGCAAAGATTACTTTGAAAAATATATTTTGCCGCAAATCGACAGTCCTTTAATTTTAGGATTAGACGAGATCGATCGCGTTTTCCAATATCCCGACATTGCCGAAGACTTTTTAGGACTGCTGCGGGCGTGGCACGAAGAATCGAAGCGGCGCGACATCTGGAAAAAACTGCGATTAATTGTAGTTCACTCCACCGAAGTTTACATCCCGATGAACATCAATCAATCGCCTTTTAACGTCGGACTGCCCGTAGATTTGCCCGAATTCAACTCTCAGCAAATACAAGATTTAGCAGCGCGCCACAACTTGAATTGGTCGGAGGCAGAAGTTGAGGATTTGATGGGAATTGTGGGCGGTCATCCGTATTTAGTGCGAGTTGCATTATATCACATTTCGCGATCGGGTTTGACACTCGATGAATTAAAAGAAACTGCGATCGCAGATGCGGGAATTTACAGCGACCATTTGCGCCGGCAGTTGTGGAATTTAGAAGAATATCCAGAGTTGGCGCAGGGGATGAGAGAGATTGTGGCGGCGGATTCTCCGGTGCAACTAAAGGCGATGCAGGCGTTTAAATTAGACAGTTTGGGGTTGGTGAGATTGCAGGGGAACGAGTGCGTGCCCAGGTGCGAACTGTATCGACAATATTTTAAAACTAATTGGGGAGTTAATTAATTGGAGATTTTAGCTCGTTAATGACGTAGAATCAGCAGTAGGGGGAAAGAGCAGCACAAATATCGCATCATGGCGATCCGGCTTTTCCCTGTGCAGTATCAACGTAAAATAGGATCGATGACTGAAGAAACCGTGACTCTGAGAAAGTCTCTTGACTTAGATAAATTAATTCCACTTCTGCCCCAAGCAGAAGATATTAACTACTGGCGCGAGCTCAACCCCAATTCAACTATTTCCGATCGACCATTTGAAGGCTTTTCAGAAGTGTCGGGAATCCAAAAAGCAGAAATTGACGAGTACAGGCTGCAACTGCGAGAAGAAGGCTATTTCCAAACACCTAGCGTAATACCTGCTGCGACTATTCACCAGATGCGCGACTGTATAGAAAATGTCCGAAAAGCCGGGTTTCCGACAATGTTTGCCCTCGTCTACGATGTCTTCTATCAAGCATTTGGTTACTTTAACTCAACCTTGACAGGAATTTTGGGAAACGGCTACAAGCTAGTTCCAAATTTTTGGGTTTATTACATAGAAACTTCTGACAGTGGCAAAGGATTTGAGCCTCACCGCGACGCCGAGTACGAAAATACTATAGACTCCAACGGTAGGCCGACAGTGCTTACTCTCTGGGTGACAATTACTGAGGCCAATCCCCTCAATTCATGTATGTACATGATTCCGGCAAACCGCGATCCAGAGTATGCTGAAGCTATCAAAAATCTCAAGACGAAAGCTACTAAATTTGCCTTGGAAGATATCCGGGCTTTACCGACACAAGCTGGTACTCTATCGTGCTGGGATCAATACGTTTTTCACTGGGGAAGCCGCAGCAGCAGTCGGGCTAAATCGCCTCGAATTAGCTATGCCGTATATTGTCAGCGAGGGGATATTCCACCAGTTGATGATGTGATTGTCGATATCCCATCAGTGCTTGATTTCCCAACGCGGTTATCTCTGATTTGCAGAGGTTTGTATCGCTATTCTTACGCCAGTTTACAGCCATCCCCACAGGCGGAAGCACTGTTAGATTTCTTGACGAAGCATACAACACCTCTTAAAAAGACTTAATATAATTTTCCTAAAAAGCCAGTCTTCTCAATTCCGGTTGCATAGGAATGATTTAACCGCAGAGGACGCAGAGGACGCAGAGTATCCAGAAGAGAGAGATGGGGATAACTAACGAGGATTTGGTATAATTTCTGTAATTAATAATCAGGTGAATGATACCCATGAACGATATTTTTTTGATAACATCCGATAATTGGCTAGATTGGATAGCCGTATTTGGTTATCTAGGTTTTACTGCTTTCATTGCATGGCGCGTGTTCACCACAAAGTAGATATATCATCAACTTACAGTCTTCTTCTGTCTTGCTTCGCGCCTTTGCGGTTCGTTAAAAAAACAGTAAAATAAGACAATAATCAACTCCCCCCTACAGTTATGCCGCCCGTCGAAACTGTTGCAGCAATTCCGAACGATCTGATTTGGCGCTTGAGCATCGAGCAGTATCATGCGATAATTCAAGCTGGCATTCTCACCGATGATGACTCTGTAGAATTGCTGGAAGGTTGGTTGGTTTTCAAAATGCCCAAAAATCCACCGCATCGAGTCACAACTCGTCTTGTCAGAACAGCTTTAGAGAATATTTTACCTGCGGGGTGGTATGTTGATTCCCAAGAACCGATAACGCTATCCAACAGCGAACCCGAACCTGATATAGTGGTTGTTCGAGGGGATACGCGGCAGTATCTCGATCGGCATCCGGGCGCTGAAGATATTGCCCTGATTATTGAAGTATCAGATACGACGCTTCAGCGCGATCGCACTGTCAAAAAACGGATTTATGCCCGCGCTGGAATTGCGATTTATTGGATTGTGAATCTTGTTGAAGGACTGGTTGAGGTGTACTCTCAACCTCTTGTTGAAGTTGAGCAGCCAGATTACAGTCAAAGGTTGGATTTTGGGCGATCGGCTGTTATACCGATTATTATTGAAGGGATAGAAATTGGGGCGATCGCTGTAGATGCTCTTTTGCCTTGATTGTGATTGAAAGCTATTTGTTATTGGTTAATTGCTCTCTCAACTTTCGCAAAATTGGTATTTTTTCCAACTGTTCCGGCCGTATACTATCCCAGTTTAACCCAATTGGACGCGGATAACTTGTATTAGTCTCAATTACCTCCTCAGCAGTAACAATCCAATTCAGCGCCCAATCGTGAGCTTGCATTGGCAAACGCAAATCTGAGACTATTTGCAAAGGATGCACTGTTGTTACAATTGGCGTATCGATTTGTACTAACCCGAATTCCTTCAACATAGCCAATTCCAAATCGGCAAAACCTGCACCTTTCCCGGTTCTTCCACCGCCCGGCCCTGCTGCTACGCACCCGACTATTACTAAATCAATCGGCTCCATTTCTGCAAAACTTACCAATGTTCCGCAACTCAGTGCTTGGCGGGCGATCGCACTTTCGGCAATTGATATATTTTGCCTCTGCAAATCCTCAGCAGTTAACTCAACAAAACAGCGATCGTCTGTCAATCGCGGCACTGCCATATACAGGCGTTTTCCCTCTTGCAAAGCTTGCATCCGCACCGGATTTTGCGCCGCATCTGGATTGCACTTAATCGTTTTTGCTTGTTGCCATATTGGTAAAGTTGCCAATCTTTCGGCAGCCACCTGTGCACCAACAAAGTTGGGAATATGACCAAACGGATCGCCAATAGATGCGGCTTGCTGAATCAGCAAAGACCAAATTTCAGATCTTAACTTGTCTTTGTCGTCGTTATATCCAGTCCAATCAGTTTTCATGCTGTAAGTAGAAGAAAGTTCGGCAACGGATTATGTAACGGATGTAACGGATGTAACGGATGTCAGGAATAAGGAAAAATGCTCATATAGCAACTTTTTTAGCCCTTTGTATCTGAGATTTAATTAAGTATATTTATTTATTGTGGTACAATTAATCATACAAAATTATAATAACCCCTCGATTCTTTAGTCTCTTAGAGAGGGACTTCGTTTGACTATTGAGCGGTTTAAACCGCCTAAAGTTCTTTTTTATTGTATGAATTTTACCACAAAGCCCAGTTACTATCAAGTCGGCGGCAGTCTCACAAATAACGCTCCCAATTATGTGAAGCGGCAAGCCGACGACGACCTTTATAACGGATTGAAAGCCGGGGAATTTTGCTATGTTTTGAATTCCCGGCAAATGGGCAAATCTAGCTTGCAGGTGCGGACAATTCAGCGGCTGAGAAATGAAGGAATTGCTTGTGCTGCGATCGACATTTCGGAAATTGGCAATCGCGGCGTAACTCCCGAACAGTGGTATGCTGGTTTGCTACGCATTCTCGAAAATAACTTTAACCTGTCGGATATTGTCAACGTGCGGACTTGGTGGCGCGATCGCAATTTTTTAACTCCGGTTCAAAGATTGAGCGAATTCATCGAAACCGTACTATTACCCAACATTTCCAGCAATATTGTCATTTTTATTGACGAAATCGACAGCATTCTCGCCCTAGATTTTCCCGCCGACGATTTTTTAGCCTTAATTCGATCCTGCTACAACAAGCGCGCCAACAATTCAGAGTTCGATCGCCTAACTTGGGCCCTCTTAGGTGTAGCATCGCCGACGGATTTGTGCCGCGAGCAAAATGCCAGCAGCAATACCCCTTTTAATATTGGCAAGGCGATCGAATTAACTGGTTTTGACGAAACAGAAGCTCAACCGCTAGCAGCGGGCTTGGCAGAGCTTACAGACAGCCCTAATGAAGTTTTGAGAGAGGTTTTGTATTGGACGGGCGGGCAGCCTTTTTTGACTCAAAAGCTGTGCAAACTATTGTTGGAAAATCCACAATTAATCCCGAATTTACCCCCCCCAGCCCCCCCTTGCCAAGGGGGGGAGGAAGATGCAGCCCCACCTTGCCAAGGGGGGGAGGAAGATGCAGCCCCACCTTGCCAAGGGGGGGAGGAAGATGCAGCCGCCCGTGGCCAAGGGGGGGAGGAAGATGCAGCCGCCCGTGGCCAAGGGGGGGGAAAAGATAAAATTAACACTTCTAAAGAGTGGGTTGAAAAGGTAGTGCGCTTGAAAATAGTGGAGAATTGGGAATCTCAGGATGTCCCAGAACATTTGTCCACAATTCGCGATCGGCTTTTCAAAGAAAACCAGCGGATTGTGAGGAGACTCGGATTATATCAGCAAATTTTAGAACAAACTGAAATTATCCCCGATGGCAGTGCCGAACAAATGGAGTTGCGATTAAGCGGATTAATCGTTAAGCGCGGGGAAAAATTAACAATTTCTAATCCTATTTATCAAGCTGTATTTAACAAAGAATTACTTGGAGAAAAATTAGAAAAACTCTCGCCTTACTCGGAAGCTATCAAACTATGGCTAAATTCTAGCTGTGAAGATGATTCCCAACTGTTGCGAGGGGATGATTTGCAGTCAGCATTAGTTTGGGCGGCAGGAAAAAGTTTGAGAAACGAAGATTTTCAGTTTTTGACTGCCAGCCAGAAAGTTATTTTGAGCGACCAAAATCAACTGCTGCATTCAGCTACACTCGAAACAAAAAAAGCTGTCTATGATGCCGAAAAAGCTTTGAGTGAAGCTGACTCTGCCAAACAAAAAGCCAAACAGTGGATCGGCATCGGTTCTGCGGTACTGGCAGCATCGTTACTGACAGCGATCGGCTTTTCAACTCTCGCTTACCAGCGGTTTAAACTAGCACAAGCAAGTATTGAGATAGAACAAAATGGCAGCGATGCTTTATTGTTGGCGGTATCTCAAAAAACCGAAAGCACAGAAGCTTTATCAGAAGCTTTACTGAGGGCGATCGCATCGGGAAAAAAGTTAAAAACTTTGGTTAAAAATCAACCACGTCTAGAACAATATCCGGCTACTATACCGCTGCTAGCCTTACAAGTAATCCTCGATAAGATTAGCGAAAAAGAGCAGATTCAATCCTCATCTCTTCCACCACAAATAAAGATGAAGTGGCAAGCTCATATCGGTGCAGTTACCAGCGTCAATTTTAGCCCCACTCACCAAGTTTTAGTAAGCGCCGGAATAGACGATAGTGTTCGGATTTGGAACTTGTCCGGGCAAAAAATTGTTGAATGGAAAGCTCGGCAGCAGTCAGTTAATATGGTAAACTTTAGCCCTAACGGTAAATTTTTAGCAACCGCAGGAAGGGACAGCACAGTTAAAATATGGAATTTATCAGGAAAAAATATTTCTACATTCAAAGGGATTCAAGGCTCAGTTACTAGCATCAGTTTTAGTCCCGATGGACTGTTGTTGGCTGCCGCAGGAATAGACAGCAATGCTGCAATTTGGAACTTGTCAAAACTGCCAAAATCAATATCTTCTAGCGTCGTGAAACTCCCTGGTCACAACGGCTTAGTGAGAAGCGTAAATTTTAGCCCAAACGGCGATTTTATAACGACTTTAGATGGCAACTCAACAGTGCGGATTTGGAATTTGTCGGGCAAGCTGAAAAAAACACTGCCTGTTCAAGCAATTGGGATCAGTTTCACTCCTGCTCCACACCAGTATCGCTTTGCTACAGTAACATTGAATGGCAAAGTTGGGCTGTGGAATTTGTCAGAAAAAGAATTAGTTAAGGAATTTCAAACATTGCATTTAGATGCGAAATCAATTAGTTTTAGTCCCGATGGAGAACGGCTGGCTACAGTGGGAATTGACAAGACTGTACGGCTGTGGAATTTAGCGGGGCGGCAGGTTGCTCAATTTGAGTTTGAGGAAAATGTTGTTAGTGTCAGTTGGAGTCGAGACGGAAAGCAAATTGCTGTAGCTGGAAGCAACGGCACTGTCTGGCTGAGGCAGGTTGAAGGGTTAGAAGAATTGCTGAAGCAAAGCTGCAATTTTTTCACCACTCAACCGAAGTATTTTACAAGAGTTTCAACTCTCTGCAAGTAGGACACAGCATTCCCATGTCCTACCCGTAGCTAATGAGTTATGACTATCAATTTACTTTAACAGGCGAAACACTTACATTAGGATTTGTAACTCTTTTTAAGAGTTCTTGTCGGGCTTGTTCTGGATTTTGGCCTTTGGGTACTTGATATAATAATCTACAGGAACCGTCTTGAGGATTAGCTGCACAAATAATTAGTTGACCGCTGGTCGATGCACCTGCTGTGACAACAGTATCCCAGCTTCCTTGCGGTTGCGAGTTGTTGAGAATTCCTGAGACTCTGGTACACCGAGTAATCGCATCTTCTCCTGATTCATTGAAATAGTTATCAGCTAGCCACAAAATAACGGGAATATTTTTGCCTTGTTGGACAGCAATTGTAGCGGGGCGGCCACCAGCAGCGCCGCAGAAGAATGAAGGCGTTTGGGCAAAGGCAGGACTGCTTGCTAAAATCGGAGCAACAAGGGCAATAATGGACGCGCAAAAAGCTGACTTTAAGAGCCGAAATTCCATGAGCAGTAATAAGCTTTTTCATTTAAGGTTACTAATAGTCTAAAAAGTTAGACTGTTTGTTGCCGGGAAGATTAGGCATTTAGGGAAAAAAATAAAATTTATTCGGCAAATTTTTGCGATCGCACACACTGACCTCATCTAAGCCAAAACTCCGGGAAAAAGCTCGCTGACAAACACCAAATGCCGAAAATAGATGCAGCCCTAGGGGGCGCAGGCGCCAAGGTATAGGGTAAAGGAGTGGTTTTTCACCTTTTTTTGCTGAGCCTCGCTGTTCCTGATGCCGTCCCACCTAAAGTGGAACCTGTGTTAACATCGAAAAAAATATTCTCTTTAATAATCAACAATGGGCAATGTTCTGGTGCTGAACGCCTCCTACGAACCCCTTAACATCACCAATTGGCGAAGGGCGGTAGTTTTGTTGCTGAAAGGAAAAGCAGAACAGGTAGAACACAACGGGAAATTTATTGCGCCAAACTTCCCGCTACCAACTGTGATCCGACTCAGGCATTACGTCCGAGTTCCCTATAAGGATATTCCTCTGACCCGCCGGAATATCTTGCACCGGGACGCACACTCTTGTCAATACTGTAGTTATACGGGGGACGATTTAACCCTCGATCATGTAATTCCCCGATCGCGCGGGGGAGGCGACAGTTGGGAAAACCTCGTTACGGCCTGCGTGCGCTGCAATGTCAATAAAGGCAGCCGCACGCCAAAAGAAGCGGGAATGCCGCTGCGCTATCCGCCTCGGAAACCTCACAGCGGTCTTTATTTTGAAGTCACTAAACACGTTAAGAGCGGTATGCACAAAGAATGGCAAAAATATGTAATAGGCCTTTAAAACCCCTGTCAGCGCAAGCGCGGGGGTTTTTTGCGGGAGTTATCAGTCCTGAGATTGCTTCGTTCCTGGCAACAAACACTCTTTGCGTGAATTAAAAAATTAAAGAGAGAATTTACGCTCTTAAATCAGGTTTTTAGTAAAAAGTATGGGCTTTGACAAAAAGGCATCTACAAAGAAACCGGGTTTAAGATCGAATGTCGTGCAAATCCTGAAATAGTTAAATTGTTAATTTTCAACGATGAAAGACCATCTCCCTAACAATTCCGATGGAACATCCGGCAACCGCGAAGGTGAACTTGAGCCTAGCAGCGAGGTTGTAGCCGGAGTGAGTGCGCCGGGGAAACGGCGCAGCAAAGCCGAAGTTGCTTCCGAAGAGAATCGCGGCCGTCTCCGCGAGGAATTGCACGATCGCAAAGTCGAGCAGTTCCGCCAAATGTTCGATCGGCACAAAGGCACTCGCCAATTAATATTGCTGCAAGATTTTCCCGATCCCGACGCACTTTCCAGCGCTTGGACTTACAAATTAATCGCCGAACAATACGATATCCAATGCGAGATTATCTACGCCGGCGCCCTCAGCCACCAAGAAAATATTGCCTTAGTTAAATTGACAGGGTTGCCGTTGCAGCGGTGGACGGTGGAAACAGTAAAGACTAAGGATTTGTCGGTGTTTCAGGGCTGCGCTTTCATTGACAATCAAGGGACGACTTGTAACTTAACCCAGTATATTTTAGCGGCTGGAGTTCCGATCGCTGCCGTCATCGATCATCACAATTTGCAGGGGGAAATGAACGCAGAATTTACCGATTTGCGCCCTCAAATCCGCGCTACAGCCACGATTTTTGCCGAGTATTTACAGTCTGGACTGTTAACTCTCGACGCCAGCGTCAGTCTGCACATCAAGTGCGCTACAGCTTTGATGCACGGTTTGCGATCGGATACGATCGCCCTCAGACAAGCTCAGGAGGAGGACTTTTTAGCTGCGGCTTATTTGAGCAGGTTTTACGACCCGCAGTTGCTGAATGCGGTGTTACAGTCGTCTCGTTCTAAGTGGGTGATGGACGCGATCGAGCGATCGCTCAAACACCGCACCGTCCAGAACAATTTTTCGATCGCCGGCATCGGCTACCTCCGCTATGACGATCGGGATTCTATTCCCCAAGCGGCGGACTTTTTAGTAACAGAGGAGAACGTACACACAGCAGTTGTCTACGCAATTGTTCACGACAAAGACGAAGAAATTGAAGTAGTAATTGGCTCCCTGCGAACTAATAAACTTACTCTCGACCCCGACGAATTTATTAAAGAAGCCTTCGGTCAAGATGCTCAAGGACGCTTTTTTGGGGGCGGCAGAAGTCAAGCCGGAGGTTTTGAAATTCCCGTGGGGTTTCTTTCCGGCGGGAATGAGAAGAGCGATTATGCAAGGCTGAAATGGGAAGTATTTGATGCTCAGATTAAGCAAAAACTGCTGAATTTAATTAGTCCTAAAGACAATCCTGTTTACGATCATTAACTCTGGAGTTTTTAGGTGCGGTCTTGATTCCAGCAACAGCCTGGGAATGCGATCGCTTTTTGACCTCCGCTTGCTACCAGGTGTTGCCGTGTTTTTTTCTCAGTCCGGGCAAAATCTTAACTTGATAATCAGTCTTGCCCGCACTCTAACTCTCATCAACCGGCTTTTTTAAGTTTTATTGAGGGTTTGAACTCACGCCTAGTGCGCTTCTGCCATCAACAGGCTTTCCGGCCTGTTCCACAACAACTGTATTTTCTTGTGGGTAGTAGGGGTTGGCCAGGAGAATCCGACCATAAAAAGTTTATTGAACATCCTGCAAGATGCCACTTTTAACGAAGTAAGGAGGTTAAAAAACCCTGTTGACTTCTCCAGGACTCACCCTAATAAATTTTATCCCCATTTCCCCAAAATACACACCAAATAAACTGGGTATTTTAACTGTTGTCAAGGGAGGCAACGAAGTATTTTGCTCAAAAAAACCAGGTTGCGGAGCAAATTTAGTTTTAGCGAGTTTACTAAATTCACAATATTTCTTACTTTTTAACAAAAATGCAAGGTGGATTTTTTTTGATATTTTAGTGTTTGCTCGCTAAATTCATCACAATTTGTTATAGTTGGTGCAGGAAAGTTCCGATAATAATTAGTAAAAAAAACCTTGAAAAGAATCAAAATATATACCCAACAACCTAAACCATTGGCTAAATGATATGAAAAAAATAATTGTAGCAGTCAAAAAAAGTTGTGGTTGTCACATGAATATGGTTTTTTTCCTAAGCCCATGTAGCGATTCATACAATTTTAAACAAATTATTATATTTATTTGCCGCGGGTTAGGATAGTAGAAAATAGCTTAAAAAAACAAGGAAGACGGAGATGTCTACAAAACAGACTTTCTCTTGGTCGTTAGAGAAAAGCCTAGAAAAAGTTTCAGAAATTGCACTTAAAATCAACGAGTTCGTGGCTCTGGAGACAATTTTGCAATGTGCGCTAGAAGAAACCAGGTTGCTGCTGCAAACCGATCGTGTAATTATTTATCGCTTCCTATCGCATAGAGATGGCGTAGTATTTGCAGAATCGGTTGATGCCCAGTGGCCGCCAACCCTAGGAAAACAGATTTATGATCCTTGCTTTGAAGCCACCTGGGTAGATCGTTACAGCCAGGGACAAACGAGCAGCATTTCTGATATTCACGCTGGTGATCTTCAAGCTTGTGATGTCGAATTGCTCGATCGCATCCAAGTTCAGGCAAATTTAGTTGTACCAATCTTGTTAGATGGCAAACAGCAGCAATCTCCGAAGCTTTGGGGACTGTTGATTGCTCATCAATGCCGAAGTCCGCGTCAGTGGGAACCTCTCGACCTTGAGATCCTGCAACAGGTTGCAATGCACATCGGGTTGAGGATGCGGCACTTGGAATCTCACGACCCGGTGCTGGGGCCAACTCAACCGCCGGAACTCGAAACAGAACCAAATCGAACTGATCCCAATACCGAAAGCGCGCCAAGAGTCAATCATCACAATTGTCTACAACCAGACTTGGCCTGTTCCCTGAGCGGGGATATTGTCCACCTCAAAGCCTTTGACTTGTTGCAAAACCCGATCTGGATATTTGATATTGAGGATTGGCAAATCCGGTGGGCCAACCAAGCCTCCTTGTACCTGTGGAATGCTTCGACACGACAGCAACTCGCGAGCCACAACTTTAGCGATATGTTGTCAGAGTGTACGCGAATTCGCTTGCAGAGCTATCTGGAGCAGTTTGAGCAAGGCCAAACCTTGTCTGAGCAGTGGACGTTTTACCCGGCCGGTGAGCCTGTTTCTGTCGGCTGTCGGTGCTCTGGCATCAGGATTGATAGCGGGCGTTTGGCAATCCTGGTGGAGGGTAAGG
Source organism: Microcoleus sp. B5-D4 (assembly GCF_036705145.1). Taxonomy (NCBI): domain Bacteria; kingdom Bacillati; phylum Cyanobacteriota; class Cyanophyceae; order Oscillatoriales; family Microcoleaceae; genus Microcoleus; species Microcoleus sp. B5-D4. Next base: position 83,600 of record NZ_JAUBTV010000002.1, read on the forward strand.
TCGAAACCGCTCCTCAAATCGAACCGGAAACCCTACGATCGATCGAGGCAATCCGACACACCACGCTGATGGTTTCGCTCTACACCCTCGAAGGTGTGCCACTGCTGCAAAACCCGGCGGCGTTGCGCTGTTACGGGGAGGTGCTGCACCGTGGCTCTGCGACAGATAATGCTTTTGTGAGTCACTTTGTTGACTCTCAGGTAGGAGAGCGAGCAATGGCAGCTCTTAAGTCTGGTGAAGTATTTAGCACGGAGGCTCAAGTGATTACTCTGGCGGGAATTCGCTGGCATGGGATGGACGTGCGGTGTACCAACGACCCGGTAACAGGCAACCCGATGTTGCTGGTGAACGAAAAAGACATTACCGACCGCCAGCAAGTAGAAACAGCCCTCCAAAAGAGTGAAACCCGGTTGTCAGAAGCCCAGCGGGTTGCCCACATCGGTAGCTGGGAATTTGACGTGATTGCCGGTAAAATTACCTGGTCTCCCGAACTATTCGAGATTGTGGGACGATCCAGGGCCCTGGGCGAACCTACCTATGAAGAAAACCTGCGGCTTTACCATCCAGAAAGTGCCAAACAGCTACACCTGGTAGTTCAACGAGCACTCTCTCACGCAGAGCCTTATCTATTGCGCCTCAGAATCGTGCGCCCGAATGGTTCTATCCGCCATACCGAAGCCAGAGGACAGGTTCAACTCAATGCAGAGGGAAAAGTCATTCGGTTGTTTGGTACATCCCAAGACATTACGGATCTTGTCCAGGCAGAAACAGAACTCAGAGAATTGAGTACAGCTCTTGCTAATGCCGTTGAGGGCATCTCGCGGCTGGATATTTTCGGACGGTACATCACCGTTAATCAAGCCTACGCGAATCTAGCAGGTTATCAGCCTGAAGAAATGGTTGGTATGAGTTGGCAGAAAACAGTTCATCCCGAAGACTGCGACAGGATGAGGGCCGCTTATCAAAAAATGCTAGCCGAGGGCCGAGTGGAGCTTGAGGCCCGGGGTATCCGGAAAGATGGCTCGATCTTTTACAAGCAGGTGGTGATGTTGGCAGCCTACGACTCGCAGGAGCGATTGAGCGGGCATCACTGCTTTATGAAAAATATCACCGATCGCAAGCAAGCAGAAGCAGCATTAAAACAAGAGTTCGAGCGTCTGGCGGTGGTGATTGCCACCCAACAGGAAATCGCCACCCCCAATCCTAACCTGGATGCAGTGATGGCGGTGATTACCGATCGAACTCAAAAATCGCTCGGTGCCGATGGGGCCGTGATTGAAATGCTGGAAGGGGATGAGTTGGTGTATCGGGCAGCCAGCGGTATCGCCAGCGCCTATGTGGGATTACGGATCAAAGTAGGGACAAGTTTATCGGGAAAATGTATTGCGACCGGCCAAATCATGCTTTGCGATGATTCACAAACCGATACACGGGTGGAGCAGTCTGTCTGTCAGCGCATTGGTATCCGGTCACTGGTGGTTGTTCCCTTGTTCTATCAGGACGATCGGGTTGGGGTCTTAAAAGTTGTTTCCGCTACACCCTGTGCCTTTACAGAGTCCGATATTCATACCTTACAACTGATGGCGGGGTTTTTGGGGGGTAGCCTGCATCTGGCTTCAGAGTTTGATGCTAAAAACATTCTCCTGAGTCAATTACAGGAGAGCGAGGAACGGTATCGTTCTGTGATTACAAGCATGACTGAAGGCGTCGTACTTCAGCTAGCAGACGGACAAATTACTACCTGTAATGATAGTGCCGCAAGGATTCTCGGACTGACCCCCGAACAAATGATGGGGCGTACATCCATAGATTTAGACTGGCGAACCGTTCACGAAGATGGCTCTCCTTTCCCCTGCCAACAGCATCCGGCAATGATTACCCTACGGACGGGAAAACCCCTATCAAATGTGGTGATGGGCATTCACAAATCGGATAAAACGCTGACTTGGATTTCGATCAATTCGCAACCGCTGTTCCAGATGAATCAGTCTCAACCCTATGCAGTAGTAACGACTTTTGCTGATATTACAGAACGCAAGCAGGCTCTTGAGATGCTCAGACACCGGGCGGAACAAGAAAGATTAATTGCTACGACAGATGGGTTAACACAAGTAGCAAACCGCCGCTGTTTTGATGAGCGATTGCAGTCGGAATGGCACCGACTGATGCAGGGGAAACAACAGCTTTCGTTGATTATGTTGGATGTAGATTATTTCAAGCGATATAACGATTGCTACGGACATCAAGCTGGGGATATTTGTTTAGTAAAAGTGGCTTCATCGGCGGCACTTGCGGTTAAACGTTCATCGGATCTGTTTGCACGTTACGGGGGGGAAGAATTCGCTGCTATCCTACCGAATACGGATGCGGATGGCGCGATCGCAGTTGCTGAGTCGATGCGTCAGGCAATCCGAGATTTGGCAATCCCTCACGATCGATCTGATGTGAGCCCGATCGTGAGCGTTAGCATAGGAATTGCGACTGTGATTCCCTCCTTGGGAACCTCACCGGATGAACTCGTTGCCCTCGCCGATCGAGCATTATATGATGCGAAACGACAAGGGCGCGATCGCTACACAAGCGCAAACCAGATGACAGCGCCAGAGGTTAATCCAGTTGTAGAATAGGCAAAAGATGTCGATCGCGCCCAACTTCACCGATAAGTTCGTAGGCGTAAGCCGGGGCGTAGCCATCGCACAACTATACAAAGGACTGCCACAGTGCATTTATATCTGATCCGGCACGGTATCGCAGCCACACCCGAAGAATATGATACAGACTCAGAACGCCCCCTGACTAAAGAGGGCGATCGTAAAACCCGGAAAATTGCCCAACGGCTGTACGAACTCGAAATTCAGTTTGACTTGATTCTCACCAGTCCCCTACTGCGGGCGCAGCAAACCGCCCAAATCCTGCAAACAGCCGGTGTGAGTTCCCAAATAGAAGAATCCGCCGCCCTCGCACCTTCAGGAGACATCGGGAACTGGCTGGAGTGGTACAAACAGTGGCAGGAAATAGGTAGCCGCAGCTTGGCCCTGGTAGGCCACCAACCCGATTTGGGCAACTGGGCAGAAACTTTGCTTTGGGCTCGATCCCAAGATGCCCTGATTCTCAAAAAAGCAGGTATCATCGGCTTAATCCTCCCGGAAACCGGCTCCCCAGTGGGCCGCAGCCAAATGTTTTGGCTAACTGCGCCCAAGTTTTTGCTCCCCTAGAAACAGCGAACCGCGACATTAACAGGACGTGCCAGCAGTCTTAAAACCGCATTCTGGGACGGCGAAACCGGGAAAAAGAGGCGACAATACGCAGCGGTGCGATCGGGCTATCTGTTGAAAAACCCGGTTTCTGAACCCCAATTAAATGATTATTTGTCAAGACTGCGACACTATCTTGGTTTCTGGTAATGTACTTTTATGTAGATTGAACTCACACAAAACGGTATCGCAATGGTCGTCGGCGAATTCAAACCAGGTTTAGAAGGTGTTCCCGCCACCTTGTCCAGCATTAGCTACGTCGATGGACAAAAAGGGTTGCTGGAATATCGCGGGATTAGCATCGAGGAACTGGCACTGAAAAGCTCCTTTCTCGAAACTTCATATTTATTAATCTGGGGGGTACTTCCGACAAAGGAAGAACTCGAAGCTTTCGAGCATGAAATTCGCTATCACCGCCGGATCAAATATCGCATCCGGGACATGATGAAATGCTTTCCAGAAAGAGGACATCCCATGGACGCCCTGCAAGCTTCAGCGGCCGCTCTGGGCTTGTTCTACTCTCGCAGAGCTCTGGCTAACCCAGCATACATTCGAGAAGCTGTAGTGCGGCTGCTAGCTAAGATTCCCACAATGGTAGCAGCGTTCCAGCAAATGCGACGGGGAAATGACCCGGTGCGGCCGAGGGATGACTTGAACTACTCGGCTAACTTTCTTTATATGCTCAACGAGCAAGAACCCGATCCGCTGTTAGCTAGCATTTTTGACACTTGTCTGACTCTCCACGCTGAACATACAATTAATGCCTCTACATTTTCGGCAATGGTAACAGCTTCGACGCTGACAGACCCTTACGGAGTGATTGCTTCAGCAGTTGGCACTTTGGCGGGGCCGCTGCACGGGGGAGCTAATGAAGAAGTGATTGATATGTTGGAGCAAATTGGTTCGGTAGAAAATGTGCGGCCTTTTGTCGAGAAGTGCGTTGCAAATAAGGACAAAATTATGGGCTTCGGTCACCGAGTTTACAAGGTGAAAGATCCGAGGGCAACTATTCTCCAAGGGTTAGCAGAACAGTTATTTGAGAACTTCGGTCATGACGATTATTACGACATTGCTGTCGAGTTGGAAGAAGTGGTTGAGGAGAAATTGGGTCACAAAGGAATTTATGCAAATGTAGATTTCTATTCGGGTCTAGTTTACCGAAAAATGGGAATTCCGATCGACTTGTTTACACCGGTTTTTGCGATCGCCCGTGTTGCTGGCTGGTTGGCCCACTGGAAGGAACAGCTAGAGGCAAACCGCATTTACCGCCCGACTCAAATATATACGGGCACTCACGGTGAGCCTTATATTGCGATCGAGGACAGACTGCCATCCTAAAGCAAAATTATCAACGCATATCTGAAAATTGTGAGAGGAATTGTTTTGATTTCGTGAGGTGTTGAATTAACAATTGCTTTCGCCTTCCGAGTCAGGAAGCAATTTCTGTCTGCCAAAAGCTGCCTTGCTGGGTTGCACCCCTCTTGTATGTTGTGCTGTTTGTTGGCGACAATAGTAACAAGTGACGATTTTCAGGAACTCCGGTCCTCAGACTTGCGGGTCTGAGGTTTTTTATTGCAAAATTACGAATAGCTTTTGTAAAATGCTCTCTCTTGCATCCTGCTGGTATTTACACTTTAGCTTGTATAGTATTAGGTAGAAAGCAAACAGAACATCTATGGCTTACAGCGACAGCGAAATTGAGGGCAAGTCTTTCTACCAATCCGAACCCTTAATCGCCCGATTGAGGGGAATTATCCGAGACTATCCCGAAGGCGTCGGGATTCTCAAAGAGTTGATCCAAAATGCTGACGATGCGAAAGCCTCGCGGGTAGAAATAACTCTGGATTGGCGCAACCATCAGGTCAAAAACTTGCCGGACGATCGCATGATACAGCTCATGGGGCCGGCGATGTTGGTCTACAACGATCGCGTGTTCGCAGACAAAGATTTTGACAGCATTCGCAGTCTGGGACAAAGCGAAAAAGCGCGAGATTTGCAGAAAACGGGTAGATTTGGCGTCGGGTTTAATGCAATATATCATGTTACAGATTATCCGAGTTTCGTATCGCGCGATCGCATCATCTTTTTTGACCCTCACGGCGCGGCGATTCCCGGCACTTCCCGACAAGAACCGGGACGCGAATGGAATTTGGCAGACGCTAAATGGTACGAAAAATATCCCGATTTTATGCAAGTCTACGCAGCGGGAGGATTGCCATTGGGAGATACAAATTTTCAAGGCACTTTGTTTCGCCTGCCTTTAAGAAGTGCAGAACACGCGGGAAATAGCGAAATTCGCAAACAAGCTTTCACCGAATCAAACGTTAAGGAACTGCTAGACGAACTGAGGCATTCCGGTGAAGAACTTTTGCTATTTTTGAAATCGGTTCAGGAAATTAGAGTTTACGAAATTCCGGCAAACAGTCAAGAAACCAGGCAAGAAATTCTGGCGATTGTCACCAAAAATCCGCAAGAAGTCCGAGAAGCGCGGCAAAAACTCCTCAATGCAATTCCAGAGACTCCCGACAAACTGCTGGAATTGTGCCGCCGCAATCCTGACGGTTTGGTATCGGTTTCTTACCGTCACGAGATAGAAACGATTAGCTGCTATCGCACAATCAAGTCTACTTGGAGAATAGTCAGTTTAATTCGCACAGACGAAGGCGGCGATTTGGCAAAAGTCATAAAAGCAATGTACGAAAGCCAAGAAAAAGTCTTGCCTTGGGCGGGCGCTGCTGCTAGAATTAATGCTGTTAGTACCGAGGGAAATCCTCAACCTGTTTCCGGCAAAGTTTACTGTTTTTTGCCGCTTCCCCTGGAAACCGGGCTGCCGGTTCACATCAACGGTTTTTTCAACTTAAATAGTTCGCGGGACAACCTCAGCAGCGACAGCGGACAAACTGGAAAAGACAGGCCGAGAGCTATTTGGAACGGGCTACTCGCGCAGCACGTTTTGTCCCGCGCTTGTGCTAACTTAATTGTCGATTTAGTGCAAGATATCGGACGGTTTAAGCCAGAAGAATTTTACCAACTTTGGCCGGTTAGCAAAATTACTACTAGCAAAGCTCTGGAAGAACTGTACTGCTTTGTAATCAAGTTATTGTATCAGAGAGAAGTTGTGCGATCGGCTGTAGAACATACTGTAACTGAGGGTCAAATTAACGGGGCAGTCATGTCACCGACAAGATGGGTGACACCTCCGACAGTCAAAAATATACCCTCGAAAAAGTGGTGGGACGACTTATTAGAACCGCTGGGTGCCGATAATATCGATGTTCCAGATCCGCCATTGCCCGAGTCGATTTTGGCAGCTTTTAAAGATGCAGATTTGCCCTTGTCAACATTCACTGCTGCCAACTTGCGAAAGCATTTAACCGAAAATAAACCGCTAGGCGTTTCGTTGCTGGATGCACCGAAAGCCAGTCTGCGAAATCGGCAGTGGATTGGGAATCTGCTGCGTTATTGTCTCAGCGATAATTGCCAAGATTTGCGCGGTTTGCCGCTAGCTATTCTCGCTGACAATACTTTGCAAGTATTTGGGTATAATGCGATCGGAACCATCTACATTGCAGATGAGGCGCAGAGGGAAATATTTGCCAATTATCCAAAATGGTTTCTGCACCTAGATTTAACTAAATTATTGCCTGCATACAATCTAAATGGCATCTCTAACATGACTGCTGCGGAAGTAGCGAAAAAATTGGTTAATGTCATTGGTTCAACTGCGTCAGAAATTGATTGGAATCCCGATGCACCGCATCCCCCAAATGCAGAATGGTTGACTTTAGTTTATAATTATTTTTACAATATCAGTCCCAGATATTTGTCGCAAGAAACAGTCGAGCAATTGAAAAAAGTACCGCTGGTTCCGGGAAATCATGGTAAGCTTTATAAAGTGGGAACTGTTGACACTCCTTTGTTGCGCGGCGATAAAATTGAGGCGGAAACAATTGCAGCAGTGCAGTATTTTGGGGCGACACTTGTCAAGGCACCAGCAAAACTTGAGGGGGCGATTGAAAAATTTGCCGATCGGCATAAAAATCAATTAGTCTATTTTATCACCGGCCCGGATATCCTAGACACAGTATATTCGCGGTGCGATCGAGGTTTGCCGCCCTACCACCAACAGCATTATACCTCTCTCCTCAATTTCCTGGCAGCTTCAGAACCAACAAATTACGACCAAGATAGCCTCAACAAGCTGCGTCAACTACCAATTTACCCCACAACTTCCCACGAAATAGTTTCCCTCAACGATGAAAATGTCTACCTTCCGGGCGGTGGATACGAACCGCCGGAAATTGCAGGTACGTTGAGGCTTTTACGCATAGAAAAAAACAGGCAATGGCTGCGAATGTTTCAAGTTTTGCAAGTTCCGGTACTGAATCGCGCTAGACTGATTCGCGAGTGCTTGTTGCCTGAGTATGCCTCTTTTGCCCCTGAAGAACAATTAATCGCGCTGGCGTGGATTCGAGAGCATCTGAGTGAAGCTTGCAAAGAACTAGAAAAAGCAGGAGAGAATGCTGTTTCATTCCAGGAAGAGCTGAAAAAGGCGCGTTTGGTACGCTGTAGCGATCGCAGGTTACGCTCTGCCGAATTAATTTATCATCCCGAAAGTCAAGTAATCCGCCACATTCTAGGAAATTTAGCAGCTATTCCCGATAGGGAATTTTACTTGCAAGATTATCCACTATGGCTCGAATTTTTCGATACTTTGGGTATGCGAAAAACGTTGAGTGCAGATGACATTTCAGTTTGTGTTGACAATCTAATTCAAACCGCCAATCGTTCAGGTGCAGGCACAGTAACCGATGCTTGTATTGCCGTTTTTAACTACATAGTTGATAATTGGGAGGCACTAAAATATACCAAAATTGGGAATACCAACAAAACACTGGCTGAAACACTCGCAGATAAGCCTTGGGTTCCTGTCGAGCAAAATCCTCAAAAGTTAAGCCAATATCCCGGCGCGGCGATACCTGAACCGAGGCTGTATCGCGCTAAAGATGTCTGTTTCATTCAAGATGTTCGCTTAGTTGCTAGCCAAAAATTTTTATTTGCACGCCCTGATCGCGACTTGCTGAAGCCCGAAATCAGAACTGCACTTGGTTTTCAGCCTGTAGATACCACTACAGTTATCGACCACTTTGATACACTAATCAAAACTTGGGAAAATGACAGTTGAAATCACGACATCCGACGCTCTAAACGCACATTTACAATCAGTAAAGGCAATTTACAAGTATCTCGATGATACTTTCATCAAAGGCAGTATTTCCAGCGAACAACGCCAGCAAATTCAAAAGCGCTTTGCTCACCGTCAATGTCTGTGGGATGAGTCTAGGGGTAAGTTTTGGCGGCCAAAATACGCTTTTTTGGATGACGTGCCTTTTTTCGGCAACCGCCGCACAACTATAGCGGTTTCTCATCCATTTTCCGAAGTCTATCAGCTTTTGGGACAAGGGCGATCGCCTGTTGTACAAGATTACCTAGATTTTCTCGAAGAATTAGCAGCAGAGTACAGCAACACACCTTTAAACGCAGCAGATAAAAACTCTGCGATCGAGGTCATCGGCCGTCTAGAATCTCAACAGTCATTAGAAGGCTGCACAGTTAAAAACCCACCGATTCTTACTGCTAACATCACACTTGCTCCCGCCTGTCAAGTTCTCATCCCCGACGCACCTTGGCGCAAAGATTACATTGATCCCAACCAGATACTGCACCAGCAAATCTCCCCAAACTTTGCCAAAGCTGCGGGAAGTCTTTCTTTATTAAAAGATGTGATTGAACATCCGACGACGGTCAAAAATGCCCTAAATGCTAAAAGTAATGATTGGTGTCGAGAATGGCAAAATACGCTAAATTCCCCAGAATTTATATCGGGTTTAAAGCGGCTGATTTTCCACGAGCGCGACTCGGAACCAATCCTCAATATCATCTGGATTGCAAAGGCTAAAGTTTCGCCAGCTAGTCAAATTCATGTAGATTTATTCTGGAAGGGTGAAACCAAAATCGCGGCATCTATACCGGGGACTCAATACTTTGATGAGTTGAATAAAATATTTCATATTATCAGTAGCAGTAGCAGATACATTATGCTCTGCTATTTAGCAGAGAGTATTAATGCTCGACTCGGCGAATATGCAGTGCAAAATCTGCTGCCGCTGGCAAGCATTCTGGATGCTGAGCCGAACAATATTAATGCTTTGCTAAATGAGTTGCGAATTAGGTCTTTACCGGGCGATTTGTCTCCCGTCACCGCCCCTAATTTAGAAATTACATCCTCTGCAGGAGAAAAGGGCGATCGAAAGGGCGATCGCTCAATTTATTGGGGCGCATTTTGAGCGATTATAATGAGCATTATTATCGGCTCTGTAAGGTGCACATTGTGCACCCTACCAGCCTCTATTCTTCAGTCCGCGCAGGCGGACTTCGTTTGTATAGACGCGGTTTCAACCGCCGAATCTAAACAGATTGAGCTACATGATGGCGGCTAGTCAATTTATCCAATTGATTCACCAACAAACTTAGGAACAATCCGACATCGGTAACAACTCCAGTAGATTCGATCGAACCCCGATCGCTCAATTTCGTCACCACCGCCGGATTAATGTCCACACAGACCATCTTCACACCAGCCGGCGTCATATTTCCCACACCAATTGAGTGCAGCATAGACGACAGCATTAACACCATATCCGCACCTCGTAACAGCTCAGTATATTCTTCTTGAGCCTTAACTAAATCCATTTGCGTGTCAGGAAGTGGGCCGTCATCGCGGATCGAACCGGCAAGAGAAAACGGTATATTGTTCTTCACGCACTCGTACATCACACCGTTAGTAACCAGGCCTGCTTCAACAGCTTTTGCAATACTCCCGTAACGCCGCACAGTGTTAATTATTTTCAAGTGGTGCCTGTGTCCGCCACGCACAGCAACACCGCGTTTCATGTCAACCCCTAAAGAGGTTCCCATATTCGATTGTTCCATGTCGTGAACTGCGATCGCATTTCCGCCCAACAACGCTTGCACGTAACCTTCGCGAATCAAATGCGCTAAATGTTCGCCACCGCCAGTGTGGATAACAACAGGCCCCGCCGTAACTACAACTTTGCCACCGCGATCGCGAATTTGGCGCAATTCCCACGCTACTTGTTCCACCACCAATTCTACGCGGCGTTCGCTAGAAACGCTGCCCGACATAAAGCTGAATTCTTGAGAATTGCGCTGTTCCCGCGATTCTGTTTTGCGGATGGTGCGGATACCCACTACATCAACAACGACTTTTTCTCCTACTTTTAAATCGCGCAATAATTTGCATTTAGCCACTGGGCCATCAGCAGTTTCAGTAATAGCAACAGCACCATCCATCCGCTGATTTTGCGCTTTCACCCACTGACCATTTACCCGCACTTCTGTGGGATAAATTGTAGTTACATAAAAGTCGTCCGGGCCGACACCATCTTGCACTACCGGTTCTAAAATAGCGTCGCAAATCTCTTGTGGTGGCGGCACTGCACCCAAGTCAATCAGCATTCCCATCATTTCTTCCATCACATCGTGGGAAGGAGCCGAAACTTTAACGTCCGCAGATGATGTGCTTTGCCGCTGCTCTCCCAGATTGAAATTGAGCACTTGGAAACTGCCACCGAGATCGACAATTAAGTCTAAAGCGCGGCTGATTAAACCTGCATCGAGCAAGTGACCTTCCATGCGAATTGTGCGGCTTTCTACCATCACGTTTGCCGATCGATCTTCTTGCACCGGTTCCGTTACCCGTAGCGTCAAACACTTACAGGCGCCGCCCGCTTTCAGAAATTCGCTCATCGGCGTTTCAATTACTTGAAAACCGGCCTGAGTAATGCGCGATTTTAAGGCTTCGCTAACCTTGTTCATTACCACAACTTTGTCAATATTGACCGCATTGCAGGCAAAATTTGCGGCATCGGCTTCTTCAATAGCAATGCGTTTTTCCGGCGCAACTCGCATTTCAATTAAGCGGTTTGAGTAGGAGTCAAATGCTGCTGGATAGTAGAGCAAATAGCCGCCTGTCAGAGGACAAAAACAGGTGTCTAGGTGATAGAAACGTTCGTCAACTAAACGCAGCGAAAGCACTTCTATGTTGAGCCATTTTGCTAGTAACGGGTGCGAGTCGAGTTCGGAACGGAAGCCGTATCCGGCCCACAACCAGCGTCCTTCGCGATCGAGCAAAGCATCGCCAGCGCCCTCAAACGGCAAGTCTTTCGGGAGTTCGTGCACGGTGAAACCTTTGCTTTCAAACCATGCTTTGAAATAGGGTTCTTCGCCTTGGCGTTCTTTGTGATAGAAACGGCTGAGGACGAAGGTATTGCCTAAAAGTAAGCCTGCGTTGGCGGTGAAAACCATATCCGGCCAGCCTTTTGCGGGCGGTACGAGGTCTACAACGGCGTTGTCTTTGAGGACGTGGTAGAGTTTTTCCCACTGTTCGACGGCGCGATCGCGCGATGATTTATGGACATTTCCCTCCATCCACGGATTAATCACGTAGTCTACATCGTAGTGGTCGGGAGCGCACATGAGGAAGCGAATTGAGTCAGTCATAATTCAGTAAAAATGTGGTAGACGCTACAGCAGACGTATGTTGACAGAGTTTGTATAAGAGCAACTGTAATATTCACTACTAATTTTAGCAGCGCAACGTCTGGAGCCCCAAAAGGCTAACTCTTTAATATATCATGTTTAAGATGAGATTACACTAAGTGACAGACCGTTCGCAGGAAATACTGGAGAAAATGTCAGGTTATGACGCACTGTAAAATAGGTTCTGATAGACGATTAATATCCTGTGCGTTGAATTGCCCCTAATCTGACGGTGCAGGGGCGTTTACGCTCGTCTGTGGCTGATATTATAGATTGTTGGTGAACCCGCCCCCACCAGAATTAGGGTTAATTTACCCGACATGATATGACAGCTTCTCCTAACTTTCAACTTTCAACTTTTGCGAAATCGGCAGTTCGATCGCAAATTCTGTTCCCCGGCCAACTTCTGAATGACACTCCAACTTACCGCCGTGGGTGTCTTTAACTATTTGGTAACTAATCGACAACCCTAAACCAGTGCCGCTGCCGACAGGTTTGGTAGTAAAAAACGGGTCAAACATCCTTGACTGAACTTCGGGAGGGATACCGGGCCCGCTGTCAACAATCCGCACACACACTTGATTTTCGCTGCTGAGTTCAGTAACAATGCGAATCTGGTGAACTTTGCAAGTACAGTGGGCTGATGACTCTTCTATAGCGTCGATCGCATTCACCAGCAAATTCATAAATACCTGGTTTAATTGAGCCGGATAACACTCGACTTTGGGCAGTTTCCCGTAATTTTTAATAAGTTGAATTTCCTGACGTTTTGGCTGTGACTGCAATCGGTGCTGCAAAATCACCAAAGTGCTCTCTATCCCTTCATGAATGTCTATTACTTTTCGCTCTGTTTCGTCAAGTCGCGAAAAGTTTCTCAAAGACAGCACTATCTGCTTAATTCGGTTAGCACCCTCTTGCATTGAAGCCATGATTTTGGGGAAATCGCCAGCTATAAAATCCACCTCGACTTCTGCCAATTCTTGGGCTATTTCAGGAACTGGTTCAGGATAGTATTGCTGGTAGAGCTCGATCAATTTTACCAAATCGCGAGCGTACTGTGCGGCGGGAATAATATTGCCGTAGATGAAGCTAATCGGGTTATTAATTTCATGGGCTATTCCGGCTACCATTTGCCCGATACTTGACATTTTTTCGGATTGAATAAGCTGAGATTGAGCCTTTTTTAAGTCGGCCAGAGTTTGTTCTAACTGTTGCGCTTTTTCTCGTTCTCGCTGTTCGCTAAATTGCAACTCTACTTCGGCTTGTTTGCGATCGCTAATATCAATATGGGTGCCCGTCATCCGCAAAGGATTTCCCGAAGCGTCGTGTTCCATCACCTTCGCTTGAGCTAAAATCCACTTCCACTCGCCGGATTTTGTCAGCATCCTAAATTCCACTTCGTAAGTAGGATTTTTGCCTTCCAGGTGAGCATTTAGCGCTGCTTGAGCCGGAGACAAATCCTCTGGATGTACCAGTTTCTCCCAGGATGCAAAACTATTTTCTACCTCCTCTACTTCATATCCCAGCATCATTTTCCACCGAGGATTAAAATAGACTTCTCCCGTGGCCAGATTCCAATCCCACAATCCCATCGCACTGCCTTCAAATGCCAGATAAAAACGTTCTTCGCTAATTTGCAAAGCTGCTTCGGCTTGTTTTCGATCGCTAATATCCATCACTGTTCCCAACAGTTTGATTACTTCCCCAGTATCGCTAAAAACAGCTTCTCCCCTTCCTTCCACGTAGATAATTTGACCGCTAGGATGCAAAAACCGGAACTCTCTTTTGTAGGAAATTCCTTGTGAGATAGTCAGGCTGACTGTTTGTTGAAATAATTCTCTGTCGTCGGGATGACACATCTTTAAAAGTTGGGCAGATGTCGGTTCAGTTGCACTTGAGTCAAGACCAAAAATGCGGAATACTTCTTCTGACCAAGTGATTTTATTTGTGACTAAATCAAATTCTCAACTGCCGATATGGGCAATTTTCTGGGCTGCTGCTAGACTAGCTTCGCTTTGTTGAAGTTTAAGTCGCTGTTGTTTATCTTGTTCGAGAAGATTTGCTTGAGCGATCGCAATTCCCATTTGTGCCGCCACAGTTTTCAATAATCCGATCTCATCTGGTGTCCAGTGGCGCGGGCGATCGTACTGGTGCAAGCATATCATTCCGTTGGCTTTTCCCTGGTAGGAAGTGCGGATGGATATCATCGACTTCAAACCTATTTGACCGCACAAATCTCGGACGTTTTCTAGCAGCGGTTCGGAAAAAACATCGTCAGAAACTACAGCTTGATCTTGGGACAATAAAAACTGAACGTGAGGATTGCCATCTATGGGTATTTCTAAATCTAAAAGGGATTTGAATGCGGATTTTCTGTACTCAGCGACATTAACAATTCTGGGAATAGGGTGTTCTGTGTAGGTGTGAAACAAGCAGCAATCCGCATTAAAAATACGACCAATTTGGGCCGTCGCTGTTTGAAAAACTTGCTCCTGCTTTAAGCTGTAGCGAATTTCCAGAGTAATTGTTTCTAGCAAAAATCTTTGCTTAATTTGCCGTTCCAAAGCAGCTAAAGCTGTTTTAAGTTCGAGTTCTGCTTGTTTGCGATCGCTAATTTCAGTAGCGGTTCCTAAAATTTTCCAAGGTTTGTCGTCGGGTGTTCTGGCAAACACTGTATCCACGCTAACAAACCACCGATATTCACCATTTTTGTGCTGAATTCGGTACTCACACTCAAAGCTTTCACCGTCTTTTGCTGCCTCAATCCTGCTCAGGTGTTCTGAGAATCCTGGCAAATCGTCAGGGTGTATTAAGTTAGGAAGAAATCCTCCTGCCATCTGCTGGATTTCTTCAAGGGTGTAGCCAATATCGCTATATATTTCGCGGTTGATATACAGAGTTCGCTGTTCAATCAAATCGGAAACGTACAAAAGATTAGGATGTGTTTGAATTACTGCCGACTGCCAGCGTTGGCTGTCTCGGAGTTCGGCTTCGATCCGCTTGCGTTCTTCTATTTCTGCTTGCAATCGCGCATTTTGTGCTATAATTTGTTTATAAAGACGGCTCAGAAGCAGTTGATTTTCGACGCGACTCACCACCTCTTCTGTTTGGAATGGTTTAGTAATGTAGTCTGCCGCCCCCAGTGAAAAAGCTTTGACTTTATCAAAAACTTCATCGAAACAGCTAATAAAAATCACAGGAATATCTTTGGTTTGCGGACAAGCTTTTAGCTGTTCGCAGACTTGATAGCCATCCATACCGGGCATCATGATGTCCAGCAAAATCAAGTCTGGTGGACTCGACAGAGCAAAGTTAAGAGCCAATTTGCCATCTCGTGTCGGCCGCACTTTATATCCCCGCTTCGACAAAAGCTGGGATAAAAGCCGCAAGCTTTCTGGATGGTCGTCCACCATTAAAATATTTTCTTGTAATACAGTGTTTTGAAGTCTAATTGTTTCTAGTCTGGGATTTTTATCGTCAGTTGTATTCACAGCAAACCCTCCAACTATTCAAGTTGTATATGTGGGAATATTTTTAAAATCATTAACCGCTTGTAGCTAACACTCTCCGATGAACCAGCACAACTATTGACTATATAGCACACTCCTAAATTATCTGTCATTATATCAAAAACAATGCTCTTTTGAAAATGTTGGTGGCTCAAATTCTCGGAGCCCAGTGAGAAAACAGCAGAGATTCCTCAAATCACAGGCCAAGCAAGCAATTTTGATTAAAGGGAAAACTTTTACTTGGACAATTTTTAATTTTTATAACCAGGTTTTTCCTCCCTTTACCAGGTGGCTCTCTATTGTATTTTGTCACTAGATACCCACACTCGAAAGGTTAATTAAAACAGGCCGGAACATGGGTGTCAACTTAAGACTAAAGTTCTTTTTTTTTCTGGTTTGTATCCATGTCTTGAGTTCCCTAAATCCAGGGCGGTTTCATTTTATTGTAGGGGCAAACCCCCCGTGGTTCCACCGATGCCTGAAATGTTCATGAAATCATCTCTGGGTGGGGGTGGCCATTCTTGGCACCGCCCCTACAAAAGCCGGGTTTTTCGTAGGGAAATCCCCCCGTGGTTGCCCCGAAACGGCCCTGTTCCCTAAATCCCTCTTCTGAAGCAGCGCTAGGGCAGTGTAGGCATAATTGTCAAAGAGTATACCTTTACTAATTATGAGCTTAAGTTGACACCAATGGGCCCTGAAAAACTCCTACAATATATTATATTTTATTTGCGCTGTCGGGCTGATTTATGGTATCCTGTTCTCTGCCTGCAATTCCCCGCAAGCGGCGTACACGGCTTTCACGTTATACCAATTCAGAAAAATCCGAGCAATTTCTAAAGCTAGCTGGGGCTTGCCTTGGTCAATCAACCACTGCAAAAAAGGAGTCATCGTTCGCTCGTTAAGCATCCCACCTAATGATAAAACTCCCCACAGTATTTGGTGCAAAACAGTCATTTGAATCATCATCCGTACTTCCCAACTTGGGTGTTTTTGATAAAATAAAACTCCCATTCTACCGCGCTGAATTTCGCGGTCAATCATGCCCGGAATTTGCTCTAAACTAAAAGGTGGATGCCAGTGATAGCCGACCGCCGCCGGACATTTAATGAGTTTTAAACCTAATTTTTTCAACCTAACTCCCAACTCTAAATCTTCCCATCCGTACAGTTGAAAGCGATTGTCAAAAAGTCCAGCAGCCAGCAGCCAGTGGCGGGCGATCGCCACATTTCCCGTAGCAAAATAAGCCGCCGAAAAATCGGTGATTTTGTAAGGTTCTGAGGTAGGATTGTCGAAATTGCAAGTATTAATCACGCTGCCGTAAGTAAAAACAGCATCAGTATCTTTGTAACCCTGTAGTAAAGCATCGGCGTGTGCTTGCAAAAAATGCTCTGTTACTACCAAATCGCTGTCAATAAAAATAATCGTATCGCCCTTAGCATCTTCAACGCCCAAATTCCGGGCAGCGGCGGGGCCTTGGTGAGATTGACAGATCGATCGCACATGAGGCAACAAGTCAGCATTTGTGGCCAACCACTCCAGCGTCCCGTCCGTCGATCCGTCGTCCACGACAATTACTTCATACTCTCTGACAATCTCACCGAACTGCTGATTTTCCAAAGCCAGTAGACATTTTGCCAAAATCGGTTTACGATTATACGTCGGAATCACAACACTAAAAAACACGGCTTTTCCCCATCGCCACAGTTACCGTATCCCACGGTAGCAGATTTTTCGCAGCAACTCCCCCGGTAAATAGCCAAGTTTAGCAAAAAAAGAATATATAAATCTGTACTATTTCTGACAAGAATCGATCTCAATTAGGTGCATAATGAAAAGTCGGTTAAATATCACATCTTGCACCATTCTCCAGAACAGGCAAGATGCCTGTTCCACAAAAATTTAATTTTATTGTGGGGCCGGCATCTTACACTATTCTCCCGAACAGGCAAGATGCCTGTGCCACAAAAATTTAATTTTATTGTGGGGAGTAGGGGTTGGGCCGAAAAGCCCGCCCCTAAAAGGCTGATTCACAGCGGGTGCAAGATGTCAGTTAAATTCAGGATGTAAATACCAATGAGTCGCGCTAAAAAAGTTGTCCTAGCATATTCCGGCGGAGTCGATACCTCCGTCTGCATTCCTTACCTCAAAAACGAGTGGGGTGTTGAAGAAGTAATTACTCTGGCCGCAGATTTGGGACAGGGAGACGAATTAGAACCGATCCGCAAAAAAGCTTTAGCATCCGGTGCTTCGGAATCTTTAGTTATTGATGCTACGGAAGAATTTGTCAAAGACTATGCGTTTCCAGCGATTCAAGCTAACGCACTGTATGAAAACCGTTATCCCCTTTCGACTGCCCTGGCTCGCCCGCTGATTGCTAAATTGTTAGTAGAAGCTGCCCAAAAATACGGTGCAGATGCGATCGCCCACGGTTGTACAGGTAAGGGAAACGATCAGGTGCGGTTCGATGTGTCGATCGGCGCGCTCAACCCCAAGATTAAAATCTTAGCACCAGCGCGGGAGTGGAAAATGAGCCGCGAGGAAACGATCGCATACGGCGAAAGATGCGGCATTCCGTCGCCCGTGAAAAAGTCTTCGCCTTACAGTATCGATCGCAACTTATTGGGAATGGCAATCGAAGCCGGAATCCTCGAAGATCCTTGGGCGGAACCGCCGGAAGAGGTGTATTTGATGACAAAGGCGATCGAACAAACTCCCGACACACCCGAATACATAGAAATCGGTTTCGAGTTCGGAAATCCTGTCACTTTGAACGGCAAAGAGTTATCACCAGTCGCCTTAATTTCCCAACTCAACGAAATAGTTGGAAACCACGGAGTCGGCCGGATTGACATGATTGAAAACCGCCTCGTCGGGATTAAATCGCGGGAAATTTACGAAACACCAGCGATTTTAGTTTTGATGCACGCGCACCGAGACTTAGAAAGTTTGACGCTGACAGCAGATGTGACGCGGTACAAGCGAGGCATCGAAGAAACCTACAGCCAAATGATTTACAACGGCCTGTGGTACAATCCTTTGAAAACAGCTTTAGACGCATTTATTCAGGACACGCAAAAGCGAGTAACTGGAACCGTGCGGCTCAAACTATTCAAAGGAAATGCCACGATTGTCGGCCGCAAATCTGACAATTCTCTGTACAGTTTCGACTTAGCAACCTACGGCGCAGAGGACGAATTCGATCACAAAGCTGCCGAAGGATTTGTCTATGTTTGGGGACTACCAACCCGCATTTGGTCGGAGAAAAATAGAGGTTACAAATAGGAGGCAATTAGGGTTAAAAACCTGATGTTAAGCCAATACGGCTCAGTTAAGCTCGATCCCCCCTAGCCCCCCTTAAAAAGGGGGGGACAAGAAATTACTCTTGCGTCCCCCTTCTTAAGGGGGATTTAGGGGGATCTCCGAGGACTAAATAGTTTTAACTGAACCTTATTGGATGTTAAGCCGCCGATTCGCGGAATTAAAGTAGGGTGTACATGGCGCACCTTATTTGCCGCAGTCGCCCAATCGGTGCCAATTACCTAAGTTCTGAGTTAGTAAGATACAGTAATAATTGGTAATTGGTAATTGGTTGTTTTCCTAATAATTTGTTAAATTGTCTTCAGACAAATTTAGCTTTGAGGCAGGGGTTTAAACCCCTGCCAGATTACTGTCAAGTCGAGATTTTCGCCTGCTTTCTACCTTCCGATTACAGCCTCGGATCTACAGGTTCGCTCTCCATCGCTAAAACTCCGAAAACGCACTCGTGAACTTGTCTCAAAGGAGCACCCGCAACAAATCTCTCCAATGCTTCTACACCGAGAGCAAACTCTCGCAACGCCAAAGAACGCTTGCCGGAAAGCCCGCGCGATCGCAGTTTTTCTAAATGTTCCGGCAAAGAATATTCCAGACCATAAATAATTCGCAAATACTCTTTACCGCGACATTTTACCGCAGGCTGTACGAGTCCTTTCCTATTTTTAACAATAAAATCCATTGGTTTAACAACCATTCCTTCGCCTCCCGCCGCCGTCAGTTTTTCCCACCATTGAATCCCTGCCAATTGGCTGTCAAAATCTGCAATTTCAACTATTTTGTATTCAGTAGCTAACAGGAATTCCGGGTCAGCTTTACAAATTTGTGAAATCTGTTCCATGTGCCAACAGTGATTTTTGTCAGTGTGAACAGTTCCCTCGGTTGCCAAGATGTGGAAAGGCGCTAATTTGAGGTCTGAGATGGATTTCACTGGCCAGCAGTAGCGCTGGTAGGCATGAACATAGCGATCGGCTAGTTCGGCTCGTTCTTGGTAGCTGGTTAGCAAAGAATTAATTTCAACTCCCCGCTGGTTTGCCTGTTCTAAGTTCTTAATCGCCTCCGCAAACCCGTGACGAGATGCTGTTCCCACGGCGGCGTATTGCTCTTTCAATAAACCTTGAGCTTTGGCTGACCAAGGCATTAATTCGCAGTCCAAACACACCCAATCGGTTTGAAAATTCTCCCAAAAATTGCTCGCAGTGAGAGCGACATTTACCCGCGCTAAAAATTCTGTTTCTAAGGTAGAATTATCGAAAAAATGCCGTCCCGTGCGGGTGTAGCAAATGCCCATACTCTCACTGAGAATGCCAAAGCGGCGTAAAGCTGCCTGTGCGTCGCGGCAAACAATCGCAACTGCACGGGAACCCATGTGCTTTTCTTCGCACACAACTGTCGGTATGCCCTGCTGTTGGTAGTAGCTAAATGCTTCGGCTGGATGTTCTAAAAATCCAGGTTCGTTGGAGGTAGCAGCGGGAGACATTGTGGGCGGCAAATAAATCAGCCATTTGGGATTGGCGGCAAACCGACTCATTACTTCTAGGGCTGCGATCGCATTTTCTTCTTTAATCGTAATGTTACTTTGCAGGCGAGTGGAAATAATGCGTTTTCCGAGTACGTCGCTAATGTCCAGTACGTCATCAAACTGCTGTTGGACGGTGATATTCACTGCGGCCAAACCGCTATTGATAACGGGTGAATTAATGTCTGTATTGTTAAGTGGAGTTCGGCTGTCTTGAAAGAGGATCGGTTTGGCAGGTTCGCAGTAAATTCTAGCAGCAGGAACGCTGACAAATTCTCTTTCGGGATACCGCAAAGCTGTTAGTTTGCCTCCGAAAACGCAGCCGGTGTCAATATCAACAGTATTGTTCAACCATTCTGTTTCTGGAACGGGGGTGTGTCCGTAAACAACCGCTGCCTGACCTCGATATTCGGCGGCCCAATTGTAGCGGACGGGCAAGCCGAATTCATCGATTTCGCCAGTTGTTTCTCCGTACAACGCGAAATCTCGAACCCGGCCCGATGCGCGTCCCTGAAATTCAGCTTTCATCCCGGCGTGGGCGACGACTAATTTTCCGCCATCGAGGACGTAATGCCCAATCAAACTATCTAGAAACTGGCGGATTTCTCGTACTGCTGATTCGCGGGATTCATCCGGTAAAGCGGCAATTTCTGCTAAGGTTTGTTCGAGTCCGTGGTTGATTTTGACATTTTTGCCGTTGAGTTTTCGCAGCAGTTTGATGTCGTGATTTCCAGGCACGCATAAGGCTGTTTCTGCGAGTACCATGTTTCGCACGAGTTTGAGGGTGTCGAGAATGCGCGGGCCCCGATCGACCAAATCTCCCAAAAACACGGCTTTACGCCCTTCTGGGTGCGCGTAGGTGGGAAAATTCCCCAAATCGGATTCGCTGGATTTTTCGATAATTTGATAGCCCAACTGTTGCAGCAATTGTTCCAATTCGTCGCAGCATCCGTGAACGTCGCCGATGATGTCAAAAGGGCCGCAGTCGTGTTTGCGATTGTTCCACAAAGGTTGTCTCTCGACTTCCACCGCGTCGATTTCCTCTGGAGAACGGAGGACGTAAACGTACCGAAATCCTTCCCTATCTAGAGATTTGAGCGATCGCTTTAAATTCTGAACGTGGCGGCGAATTACATGATTTCCGAAATTGCGGTTTGCACGTTGTTGATTGCGATCGGCACACAATTTTTCGGGTAAATCTAGCACAATAGCAACCAAAAAGCAATGATATTTTCGGGCTAATTCCAACAAAGGTTTGCGGCTTTCCGGCTGAACGTTGGTGGCATCAATCACAGTTAGCTTACCTGCGGCCAGACGTTTAGCAGCGATTAAATGCAATACTTCAAAAGCATCAGCGGTGGCCGCTTGATTGTTTTCGTCGTCGGAAACCAGACCGCGGCAGTAATCCGAGGAAATGATTTCTGTAGGTAGGAAATGCTGTCGCGCAAAGGTGGATTTGCCGGAACCGGATGCACCGATGAGAACGACTAGGGATAGTTCTGGAAAAGTAATTTTCATTGTTTAATAATATAGATTTTTTACTCGTTTACTCGTTCGTTTACTCGTTACCAGGCTGTGCCTGGTAACGCAGATCCAGAGGCTCTGCCTCAAATTCTGATCGAACCTCGCGAGGCAGAGCCTCTGGGCATCGGTTCCCAGGAATATCCTGGGAACCAGTTAATAGATTTTTTACTCGTTTACTCGTTACCAGGAATATCGTGGGAACCAGTTAATAGATTTTACATCTCGAATATTGCCATTTGCGTAGGCGAACCTACTTCTAAATCTTCAGTTCCCACACAACAAAACTCTACCCCACAGCCAAACCGTTCGGCAACCCCTTTCGCCCAAGTTTGAAATTCGACCCTTGTCCATTCAAAGCGGTGATCCCGGTGGCGAAATTTACCCGCAGGCAAGTTTTCAAAGCGAACATTATATTCAATATTTGGAGTTGTGACGATCGCACTTTTGGGTCGGATAAATTCAAACAAAACGCGCTCAAAAGCAGCTAACCGTTCTAAATCCAGATGTTCGATCACTTCAATTACCGCCGCCGCATCAAAACCAGTCAAGCGGCTGTCCCGATAAATTAGCGAACTTTGAATTAGTTGAATCCGAGATTGCTGTGCGGGAGACAATCGATCGATTTGCAAACGTTCCCTGGCAATTTCCAATGCACGAAAGGACACATCGACGCCTGTAATTTGTTCGATCGAGCTTTCTTTCAAAAGCAATTTCAGCAGTTTTCCCTCACCGCAGCCCAAATCTACCACTCGCTTAGCACCACTTTGCTTTAAAACCTCCGTCACAGCTTCCAAGCGCTCTTGATTCAAGCTAATTCGCTGTTCTAAAACTTCCTCTTCTTGCTGATGAGAAACTTCGAGATACTCAGGGTCAATATTATCTTCTTCTGCTAATTGTGCCACAGCAATTCGCGTCAGACGGCGCTGGCGTTTCAGATAGCGGTTGGCAATTTGTTCGCGGGCGGGATGCGCGTTCAACCAACCTTCGCCGTGATGCAATAACTTCTCAATTTCATCATCGCCCACCCAATAATGTTTGTCGTCATCCAACACGGGAATTAGCACGTAAAGATGGCTTAACAAATCCGCCAAACGAACTGTATTTTGCAGTTCCACAGAAAAGTAAGGACTCGCGCCCCAATCGGGAAATTGCTCGTCAAGAATCAGGGGTTTTGCTGCGACTTGATAGCCAAGCGGCTCAAACATTTGCCGCAGGAACTTCTCGCCACCGCGACAGGGCAAAACCGACAGATTAACGGTCAAAGGAATAGCTGTTTCTGCGAGTTCTGGGCGGTCTTTGCAGCGACCGGATAGAGCTGTACTAAAGACTTTAGCGAGGGCGACACTGAGAAAAGAAGAGGCAACGTAGGGGCGATCGTTCACGTATTGTTCGAGAGGGCGATCGCCCGATTTCGACTTGCCCCGCACCAAACCCACCGGATCGACATCTAAGAGTAAAGCCGCCGTGCACCTTTCTGCATTTGCCTCTGGATAAAACACGCTGGCTTGCCCGAAAGTCATCGGAAAGGATTGATGGCGATCGGGATGTTTGTGCAGCAAATAACCTAAATCTGTAGCAGGAACGCGAGTTGTAGAAATCGTTAATAACATAATATTAGGAATTGGGCATCGGGCATCGGGCATCGGGCATTGGGCATCGGGCATCGGGCATCGGGCATTGGACATCGGGCATCGGGCATCGGGCATCGGGCATTGGACATCGGGCATTGGTTATTGGTAGTTCCTCACAAATAACAAATAACAAATAACTACTCACTGTCGATAATTAATCCGTGTATCCGTGTCAAAATCCGTGTCGTGCCTTCTTCCTTTTTGCTTCTTCTCACTGCAATTTCTGTTTTTCCACACTGCCCAAATCCAACTTAGCCCGCAACTCTTCCTTAATCCGATTTAAAATAGAATCCTCATCCAAAGAAGACAAAATCTTGCTCACCACAGCCTTTGGCCCATCATCTCCCCAAGAAGCACCATTAGCCAAATAAGCCTTAGTAACTTGACCGATACCATAGGAAGAAACCCCCGCGATCGCAGCTTGCGTCACCGCCACAGACAAATAAGGCCCTAAAGCCAAACCCCCGGTCGCCGGCGTCGCCAAACCCAACAATCCTTTCAAAGAACTCAAACCAAAATTAGCCAACAATTCGCCCGCAGTAATTCCCCCCATACTAATCGCAATCTTTTGCAGCAATTCCACCGCGCCCGCTTCCGTCATCGCAATGCCGTAAACTTTAGATAAAGTTAATATCATCACCACATCAATTACCGCACCGCTAAGAATATCAACTACAGTAATTGGATTAAGTGCGATCGCCACAGCTTTAGTCATTACCCCGTTCCAGATAATGCGATTAGCTGCGTCATCTCGAATCTCCATTTTTCGCTGCACCAACTGCTCGTTAATATCCCCCGCACAGAGCATCGTATTCAGCGCGACCAAAGATTTGCCTTCTCGGTCTAAAATCTCCAAAATCTTTAATTTTAAATCTTGCACTTGTGGCAAACTGCGAGTCATTTGCACGCCCATACTTCCGTCGGGACGGCGCACCGCCCTCGCCGTCAAAGGCGAAGCCGCCGCCATCACAATTTCATCGGGAGACAACAATTCTCTCACGCGATCGTCTCGAATTTTATGATAAATTGCCAGCCTGTCTGCATCAGGATACTGGTCAATTTTATTAAACACTAATAACATCGGTTTTCCGGCTTCCCGCAACTGCGAAAGTGCTGCGTATTCCACCTTCGTAATGTCGCCAGCAACTACAAACAAAATCAAATCAGCTTGTTGAGCAACGCGGCGGGCTAAAAGTTCGCGAGTTTCGCCGTCAACTTCATCTATTCCCGGAGTGTCGATTAATTCTACTTGCGACAAACGGTAAATAACTGGCGAAAGTCTATCGGGCAAATTCTCATCAATTCCCTCTCCGACATCCCACTGCCCGATAGTCGTGGTGCGAGTCACCCCGTGAGTCGGGCCAGTTTCAAACACATTTTGACCTAGCAGCGCGTTCAAAACCGAAGATTTTCCCCTTCCCACCATCCCAAACACAGCTATTTGCACGCAAGCGCGCTCTAGCTTGTCGAGCATTTTCTCCAACCCGCCAATTTCCGGTTCTAGTCCAGTTCGCTCTTGAACTGTCAAGTCGAGATTTTCTACTATATCTCGCAGAGCATCTTTAGCGTGGCGCAGGTTGAGTTCTGCCTGAATGTCTGCGAAGCTTAAAATTGTGTCATCTAATTCGCGATCGACATTTGAAAAATCCGAGGCTTCAGTCATTGTTCCCTTATTTTATAGTTCTGTTTTGTTTAAAGTTTCAGCCAATACAATGCTATTCTAGCTTTCTCTGTCTGCTTTGTACAGATATCTCAAATCTCTCTCTGTGAACTCTGTGTACTCTGTGGTTAAATAATTCCGAACCAATCTTATTTTTTTTTAAGGATCGATGACTAAATTAATCCAAATAGCCAGTTATCCATTCTTTTTCCGAATTCCAATTTTTTTGGTAGCTTTATTGTCAATCTGGTTGCCATTAGCAGCACCAGTTTACTTGTTAGTTAAAGACAGCAACCTCGCAACTATTCTAACTATGGCGCTGTTGTTTACAGAGTTTCTATTTTTGGTGCGGTTCTGGGGAAAACAGGTTTACGGACAAACCCAATTACTCAAAAGTTACGGTTTAATCAATACCCGAAAAAACGGTTTTGAGCTTTTAATCGGATTGGCGATCGGGCTTTTGCTCACTTTCAGCTTATTTGCGGTGCAAGGGATCTTCGGCTTAGTCGCGTGGCAAAATTCTGATAATTTGCCGAGAATAATCGCAGAAGGGCTGTTAAGCGCCCTTGGAGTCGGTTTTGCCGAGGAGTTGGTATTCCGGGGTTGGTTGCTGGACGAGTTGCAGCGGGATTACAATTATAAAATATCTCTGTGGGCGAATAGCCTGGTGTTTGCCCTATCTCATTTTATCAAACCTGTCGCCGCTATGCTGCGGAGTTGGCCGCAGTTTCCGGGGCTGTTGTTGCTGGGTTTGATTCTGGTTTGGGGAAAAAGATCGCGCCAAAATCGCCTCGGTTTGTCGATCGGGCTTCATGCAGGTTTAGTCTGGGGATATTACATCATTAACATCGGGCAGTTAGTGCGATATTCGGCATCTGTTCCCGACTGGGTAACAGGAGTTAACGGCAATCCGCTAGCTGGGGCGATCGGGCTGTTGTTTTTGAGTGTATTGGCTGTGGGAATGCGAAAATCAGCCAGTAGTCAGTAGTCAGTTGTCCGTTGACTGTTGTCCGTTGACTGTTGTCATTTTATCAATGACCAATGACCCATTCCCAATGCCCAATTCCCAATTCCCAATTACCTATGAAAGTCACGATTTTTGCCGCAGCTATACTGCTAATTAGTGCCAGCTTTTCGGCTCCCGCCAATGCACAAAATACCGAACCACTCAAGCCAAATACTTCTTTAGTTCAAGTGCAGCAAACGCGAGAACAAATTCTCAATGCTTGCGTGCAGAATCAGGCTGAAACCCTGCCAAATCCTTTTAGCGATGTACCTTCCAATCACTGGGCTTACAAAGCTGTTTTGACAATGTATTATTGCGGGCCTTACCGAGAAGGGATGAACCCTGCTTTAATTAAAGAATCACTGGAACCGGGAGATACTACTAGAGAAAGTTTGCCTTCCCCAGCGCTTTATCCCTTCCCATTACCAAGATTTTAAAACTCAGCCCGAACCGTAAACGAATAATCCCCACCTGGTTCTAATTGATAATCCCATTTTTCCAGAAAACGGTGCAGCGGTTCCTGAATCAATGCCCTACCCTGAGAAGGCTCAAGAATCAGTGTTTTTTCTGACGTGAAACGCCACTGAAACTGCCACTCAAAATTGCCGGCAGTCACTTCACCCTCAATCGTGCCTTTTTGCCAAGATTGGCCTGTAACCCGGACATATGCAGTTGTTTCAGGCAAACGTCTCGAACTCACCTTTTTGTTTCCGCGTTTGTTTCTGCAATTGTGCGACTATTGTAAAGGCTCATGGCTTTTTCTACTCCTTGGTGCAGACTCAGTTCCACAGCTTCTACAACCAGTTTAAGCACTTTCTCTACTAACTGACTTTCCTCTGAAGAAAATTTTCCTAACACGAAGGAAATCGTATCTTTCTCATTTTTAGCAGCATCGTTTTGAGGTTTGCCGATGCCAATCCGCAACCGGGGAAATTTGTCTGTACCTAAATGAGAAATTGTCGATTTCATCCCGTTGTGTCCGCCGGCAGAACCGGCAAGCCGCATTCTCAATTTCCCGATCGGCAAATCCATATCATCGTATACTATTAATACCGACTCCGCAGGTATTTTGTACCAATCCGTCGCCGCCCGAATCGCTTGACCCGACAGATTCATGTAAGTAAGCGGTTTCAGCAAGCGGATTTTCTGTCCCCGCGGCCGGTTTCCCTCGCCAAATATGCCTTGAAATTTGCGATTTTCCGACAGCGAAATCTGCCAAGATTTAGCCAAGGCATCGACAGCATTAAAGCCTATGTTGTGTCGGGTGCGATCGTATTTAGGTTCGGGATTTCCCAACCCAACTATTAGCTGGGGAATCACTAACTCCGCTGGTGTTTCCGACTTCTGAGTGTTGTTCATTTAACTGTCTGTGCTATCTTCCTTGGGAGTAGCCGCCGTGAGTTTTTCAGTTGCCGGTTTGCTGCTAGTTGCTACTGCTTCTTCTAACTGCTTAGCTTCCCGCGTGAATTCCGACTCAAAATCCCGCGAAGCGTCTTGAAAGCCCCGAATTGCCTTCCCCATACTCCGGCCGATTTCAGGTAATTTTTTCGGACCAAACACCAATAGGGCGATCGTAAAAATAACTGCCATTTCGGGCAAACCAATGCCAAAAATATTCATGGTTTTTCTCCAGCAATTTGTTTAGTTACTTCTTGTTTATTTATGGCAAAAGTAATCGGAAAGGGTAAGGAAAAACGGGAAAACTTAGCTTTTGCCCTTTCTCCTCAACCCTCAGCTTTTACTTTTAGCCTTACTGTTTTGTGATCAATTTTTAGCGGCCTAGGCTCGACCAATCCATATCCACACTCTCCAGAATCAGAGAAGAGTTGTAGATTTGCAAAATAATCAACAAGAACACGAAAAACAGTCCAATGAACACGCTCATCAACAGCGTGGTGCCCCAACCCGGAGCGACCTTGCCGTACTCTGAGTTAAGGGGTTTGAGTATATCTCCTAACCAAGTCCGTTGTGCCATAAGTCACCTACAATGAATCTCTACAGAGAAGTTTGACATATTTTCACCGCTAATTGCGATCGCAATTTCTCAGAAATGCCACCGGGGGACTCGGAAAACGGGGAGTGGGGGCTGGCTGCCATACCGTACAGCGCCTAAAATCACGAGACTTTCAGACGGATTGTTATTTTTTGTAATATTATAGAGTGGAGCACTCATAATCGATCAAAAATATGGAACCCGCAGCAGTTCTCGGCATTTCTCTCGGTGTGTGTCTGGTGGCCATCACCGGTTTCTCGATCTACACGGCTTTCGGCCCTCCCGCTAAGGAATTGAGAGATCCTTTTGAAGAACACGAAGACTAAAGAAGAAGGAAGGCACAACACGGATTCGGACACGGATACACGGATGAATTTAAGTGTGTTTCCAGATATCTCCTATTCTCGGTCTCTCCCTCTCTCCCTGGTAGATATTCTTCTAGGGGCGGGAAGGGAGTGATGCTGTGAGGCGATCGCCTGTCGCCTACTGGTCAATGGTATATTTTTCAGAAATACAGTAAATCTCTATTCCACTTAAGCTAAAAATTATCAAGTTTCAGGGCAAAGCATAATGGGCAATACCTTTGGGCATTTATTTCGGATATCGACATTTGGGGAATCTCACGGCGGCGGTGTCGGAGTAGTAATTGACGGTTGCCCGCCCCTGGTGTCGATCGACGCATCGTTCATTCAAGCCGAACTCGATCGCCGCCGCCCCGGCCAAAGCAAAATTACCACACCTCGCAAAGAAGCAGATACCTGCGAAATTCTGTCGGGGGTGTTTGAAGGCAAAACTTTGGGAACGCCGATCGCAATTTTAGTCCGCAATCAAAACACTCGCCCCCAAGACTACGAAGAAATGGCGACTACCTACCGCCCTTCTCACGCTGATGCTACCTACGATGCCAAGTACGGAATTCGTAACTGGCAAGGCGGAGGCAGAAGTTCGGCAAGGGAAACTATAGGTAGAGTAGCAGCAGGGGCGATCGCGAAAAAAATTCTCAAACAAGCAGCAGGCGTAGAAATAGTCGGCTACGTCAAACGCATTTTTGACTTAGAAGCCGTAGCCGACCCGGACACTGTTACCTTAGAACAAGTAGAAAGCAACATCGTCCGCTGTCCAGATGCTGAATGTGCCGAAAAAATGATTGAACTGATCGAAAAAGTTCGCGACAGCGGAGATTCGATCGGCGGTGTAGTCGAATGCGTCGCCCGCAATGTACCCAAAGGGCTGGGAATGCCCGTATTCGACAAACTCGAAGCCGACTTGGCCAAAGCCATCATGTCCTTGCCCGCCAGCAAAGGCTTTGAAATAGGTTCGGGCTTTGCTGGGACTCTGCTCAAGGGCAGCGAACATAATGATGAATACTATACTGATGATAAGGGTGTAATTCGTACAGTGACGAATCGCTCTGGCGGAATTCAGGGTGGCATTGCTAACGGCGAAAATATCATTTTGCGGGCGGCATTCAAGCCGACTGCGACAATTCGCCAGCAGCAGCGCACCGTTACCCGAGAAGGCGAAGAAACGCTGCTGGCTGCCAAGGGACGGCATGACCCTTGTGTTTTGCCAAGAGCTGTGCCAATGGTGGAAGCAATGGTAGCTTTAGTGTTGTGCGACCATCTGCTGCGCCATCACGGACAATGTGGAACCTTAAAGCCTGAATTTTAAAATGGAAATCAGCTTGTCCTCAGTAGCGGCAACTCCCGTTGATTGCCCTCAACCCTCCGAATCAATAAAAGGTATAGATGATTTTGTAGTACAGTTTTGGGGCGTGCGGGGCAGTGTTCCGACACCCGGACAGGAAACTGTTCGCTACGGCGGCAATACTTCTTGTTTGGAAATGCGAGTCGCGGGCAAACGCTTGATTTTTGACGGCGGAACAGGCTTGCGGATGCTGGGAGACCAGTTGGTGCAAGAAATGCCCGTGCAAGCTTATATGTTTTTTACTCACTATCACTGGGATCACATTCAAGGGTTCCCGCTGTTCGCCCCAGCTTTCATCCGCGGCAATAGCTTTGATATTTACGGGGCGACTCCGCCGGATGGAGATTGCATGAAAAGGCACTTCGTTGAACGGGTGCTCCACTCGAATTCGCCGGTGCCGCTGATGGGTTTGCAGGCAGATTTGAATTTCTACGAACTCAATCACAACCAGACGATGATGCTGGACGATATTGAGATTAGGACGGGTTCTCTGAATCACCCGAATACTGCTATGGGATATCGGGTGACTTGGCAGGGACGATCTGTGGTTTATTGTTCTGATACTGAGCATTTTCCCGATCGACTAGATGAGAATGTCTACAATTTAGCCCTCGACGCTGATGTACTGATTTACGATGCGATGTACACAGACGAGGAATATCACAACCCCAAGTCTCCGAAGGTGGGTTGGGGACACTCGACTTGGCAGGAAGCTGTGAGAATGGCTAAGGAGGCGCGGGTGAAACGAGTGGTGATTTTTCACCATGATCCGGCTCATACTGACGATTTTCTCGATCGCATCGCCGAAGATGTGCAAATCGCTTTTCCGAAGGCTGTCATGGCCCGCGAGGGTCTTATTTTGCCGATCGGCTTCTGAACATTCGCCCTTGTGAGTTCGATCGAACCATCAACCGATCGAACCATAATTGTTATGTGAATATGTGGATCGGGTCTCACCCCCCGATCCACAATTTTTTTTAATATGCAGCAAACTCTTAACTGCATGGTATAATTCTTGCTTGTTAAGTTTTTAGGCAGAGTATTTAAGGTTTTTTTTATTCTTCAACCGCGTCCGCAAGACGCCAAGACGTAAGATAATTGGAGGATTGCCAAGGGTGAAAAGGAGACAGTTTTGAATGTCAACAAACACGGGGAGGCGAGGATCTCGCACGCCTGAGTGCTAGTCTGAGGCCAGTAGACTTCCAGAAGCCTTGTTACAGATTAATTATTAAGGACAAAAACTGAAGTTATAGCTCGGATCAAATAAAAGCGCGATCGGTTTTTTCGGATCATGAATATTGACAACTCTCAAAAGCTAATAGCTTTTAGGTAGAAGCTGAGAAAATTTTCAGCAGTCAATTTGACTAACCAGAAAGAAACGATCGCTCTTGGGTTTGGCAGTAGCTGTGGCAAGCGAATGTTATGACTTGACTATCAAAATGGGAAATTTACGTTTTAGATCTTCAGCACATCAATACAGATGGATTGCCCTAGGCAGTTTTGCTGTAATTATGGGTATTTCAGGCGCCCTGGCCTACCGCCTCGCCCCGCCCCCCGGATTCATGGCTCAAGGCACTCTCACTTCTAATAATCCGCCAGTCAAATTTTCGACCACGGGCACGACAATTCTCAAGCAGGGAGAGCAACTCACCCCGGAGGTTCTCCTAGCAGATAATGTTGTCAAAGCAGTGGCAGATGCAGTTAAGCTCTCGCCCCAGCAAGTTCGACAAAATGCTAGTGTCAAGATTTCTAAGGCGGAACAACCCCTAGAAATTGTGGTTGGGTATCGCTCGCTCGATCAGGAGCAAGCAATCCAAACGGCGGATATGTTGATGAAGGGCATGGTTGAAAAAAGCCGCCTGATTAACAGATATCGGTGGCAATCAGTCAATCAGTCCCTCAACCAACGCTTGGCACAAGTCACTCAAGACCTGAAACAAGCTCAGCAAAAACTCGACCAATACGAAAGAGAGCGCGCTCGCCTGTTGCAGCAAATGAAGCTTCAGCAAGACTTTTACAACAAAACTCAGCTTGCAATGGCGGATACGCAAGCGTCGGAAAAAGAAATGGTCAGCAGTTTGGCCGCGGCTACAGTGCCACAAATTGTGGCGACGCCCACGAGCGATCCGACAGTGCCTCTGATTTTGGGAATTGGCTTGCTGTTGGCGATTTTGGTCAGCCGCGGTTTGATTCCTTCGGTGGCGGATTGGAGGTACAAAGCAGCTTTTCAGCGAGAAGAGAGCGAAAGGCTCCAAAGTGCTTTGTACCGACTGATCAAAGAAGGCCGGGGCGAAATCACTCTGGTGCGGTTTGCGATGGAAACGCGGCTGTCGCCGGATGTGGCTCAGCGTTTTTTGAACCAACAAGCTGAAGTCTTTAATGCCAATTGCGAAATTAAAGACGACGGCAGCATCTTGTATCACTTCCATATTTAAAGGGCTGCGAGCGATCGCGCTTCACAGAAAAATGCAAGCCGATCGAGCACTGACTCGATCGGCTGGTTTTTTTCTGTGGAGGACTTATATCAGGTTCGGTCGATCGACTATCCCCCTCTCGGTAGCCGCGGGTTTACGGGATCTATAACTTATACTACTACTACCGATTTTGGTGAACCCGCCGACGCGAGCTGGCGTTGCGGTGATTTTACGTGACATAATATTAGGCTCAACCCGGTTTCTTAGCTTGTCAGATGCCCCGGAGCTAAAAATTGCTCGATCGACAGAGGTGTGGACTAACGTAGAGCACCCGAAGATTGTGCCAGTTGCTCCCAGACAGGCTAAAAAATATTTTTTCTGTTCCGCTTGCTTTTTGCTTAAATATATGTATAATGAAAAAAATCAGTAAATGTACGGTTGCTTTTTACCTGAGTTACCTGGTTAAGGGGTAATTGCTCCTTAAATATTTCTTAAAGTAGAAGTCAAGTCAGTAGAAATGCTGTAGTATATAGCAATAACCGATGCAGGGATGTTATGTAGTTTCACATCAGAAACTCGATCGGGCAAGAGCCTGGAATCAAACTCCCCTACAGAAAGCGTAAGTTTTGAGGCGTTGCTGAATACAGGTATGAACAACTTTTCGCTTGATGTTACAAAACTCACCATACTTGGCTTCTAGCCATTCCGAAATCTTGAATTCATACCTGTATTCAGCAACGCTCTCAATTATGTACTCATGGCAAAGATCCGACTTTTCCGACTTTACAATCCGACTTTTCCGACTGACAGAGACAGGGGTTGGAAGCCATGATTAGAGATAGGGAAAGTCAACCCACGATGTCTAGATTGTAAAGATATCGTAAACCGACGTTGCTGAATTGGGTATGAAGTTTGTAGGGGCAATCCCCCCGTGGTTGCCCTACGGCTGACTTAGAATTACCCCTACAGGCAAAATCATAATTTGATTCAGCAGCCTACCTTTTCATCTTGAACTTTTGCAATTACCTAGAGGCTAGACCCTGATGTTTGGAATAATTTGTTCTTCTTTCGTAGCTTACTTTTTGCTAATGTCGATCGCTAATTACGGCGACAATGGAATGTAAATTAGTTAAGGCACTCATGCACCGAGACATAAGGCAGCAGGCAAAAAAAAGCAGTTTGACAACTTCGATTAAGTCTCAGCTTGGGCCGTGTCTGTGGTGTCGCTCTGGCAGGAAAATAGATGGATGAAGGAGTCGTTAAGTACCGCTGTGATTGGGAAGAGGCAGGCCCTGTAGCTGCCACCAACATAGCAGATTTGATGGAATGGCGCGATCGGCTCCACGCTTGGGGATTAATTGGCGTCTACGAAAATGGCATAGGGTTTGGCAACGTCAGCGTCAGACTCGGCAAGTCTGGCCAATTCGTGATTTCGGGAACCCAGACTGCACACTTGAAGACTCTGGGACCAGAATTCTACTGTACTGTTACCGACTTTAACTTAGAACAAAATTTCCTCGGTTGCCGGGGCCCCGTACAAGCTTCGTCGGAGTCCCTGACTCACGGGGCCCTGTACCTTCAGAGACAGGATGTGGGCGCGATAATTCACGTCCATAACCCTACGCTATGGCAGCAACTGCTGTTTAAGATTCCTACTACTAGAAAAGAAATACCTTACGGCACTCCCCAGATGGCCTTAGAAATGTTTAGACTTTTTGAGGAGGAGAATTTGGCCGATCGCAAAATTCTGGCGATGGCCGGTCACGAGGACGGCATTATCTGTTTTGGCAGCACCGTGGACGAAGCTGGCAAAGTGCTTTCTGCTGCGATCGGTTACACATGAGATATTGCACTATTCTCACAAAAAGCTCAGAAACCTGGTTTATTGACCAAAAACCTAGGATGTTAACTCTGTCTAGGGCAAGAAACTAAGGTGATGACGTGGATGCAAGATTTGAGTTAAACTGAGCTTTACCCTTGACATCGGGCCGCTGGCTCGATTTGGCCTAATCGGTTCAAAACTTTTGAAGTGCCTCTTGCCTCTGCGGTAAGGGAAAGATATTTTTAAAGAGAAACACATTATATAACAAAAGCTGAGAGTCATCGTGAATCAAACTAAACTTGTAAGCTCAAAAGAATTGCAATCAGAGGTATCTCGTCTCACCGAAGAGCTGCAAATGCGCGACCAATTGGTGCAGCAGTTGTCTCAAGAACTTTTCCGGCTGGTGAAGGGCAATTCTAATTTTGTGCCCGCGCCGGAAGTTTCCGATCGCCACCAAGCTCAAATGCAGGCCATGCGGGAACAACTCCAAGCTGTTGAAGAACAGGTGAGTTTTTATCAGGAACAAATCGCCGAACGGGATGCTGAGGTTTACCAACTGCGGCAGTCGGTGCAAGAATTGACTGATCGCTCTCGGATGCTAGAACAGGTGGTTCAGGAATTGCCGGGGGTTTACCGCCAGAAGTTTGCCGAGCGGCTCGATCCGATTAAGGAAAAGTTGGAGCAATTGCAAAAGGAAAACCGCCAGTTGCACACTGAATTGCAAAGCGTAACTTACCGTCTCGCTGTGCGGAGCCGCAAGGCTAAGGGCCTGGATCTGCCGAGCGTCGATGAAACGGACGATCGGGGCATTCAAATGCCGAGCTTTGGCAATGTCTAAGGTTTTGATGGTCGCGGGTGGTGAGAAAGATCCGGCCCCAAGTCTCAAGGCAGCGATCGCTCAATCTGATCCTTTAACTGAAGTCAATATCTGTGGGGTTTCTGAACTCCATTCTGGCGCGATCGCTCCGGGTGGGGCGATCTTTTGTCCTTTGACGCTGGATGTGCCAGAAAATCTGGTTTTTCCGGCTCAAGAGGTGTTTCGATTTTGTAGCAATGTTTCGGCAGCGCGCGATCGAGTGTCCCAGGAGTTGCTTTTTCCCGTCGGCGGTGGCAATTTTTGGCTGCCTGTGGTGTTGACGGCAAAGGGCCCACTGTATGCTGAGGTGATTGGTGGGGAACCTTCTAAGCAGTCTGGCGAGTTTAGTTACTCTCAACCGGTGCATTTGTCGGATGTTTGGCGACAGCAGTTGTATGAGTTGGCTTACCGCTTGCTGAATCTTTTAAATGCGCCGCCAGCGACTTATTTGATGCAGTTCGGGTTCGTAGGGGAAAGGATTTGTTTCGATCGACTTTGGCCTTTTCCGGCTGCACCTGCGATCGCTTCTGTCGGCGTTCAAGTGCCGGATTTATTTGTTTGTCATTGGTATTGCTTGACAAATCAACCTATTTATGATATTGAAATTAGCTGTGCGGTTTCTTGAAGTCTATTGGAAACTTGAGATTTGAACTGGGCAGCTAATTTTAATCAGGCAACTAAAGCCGGAGTTTCAGTGGAGATAACTTGCTCGAAACTGTCGAAGATTTCAAAGAGTTGGTCGAGTTGAGTAATTTCAAAAATTAGCTTGACTGTAACTGAGAGGTTGCAGATGACGAGGCGGCATCCCCGGTGGCGGGCGGCGTTGAGTCCGCCGACTAAGGCACACAGCCCGGAACTGTCGATGAAATCTACGGCGGCCATGTCTATTACCCAGAGTTTGTGGCGATCGGGCACAATCTCGGCTAGCTGTTGCTGGAGGAGGCTGCCGGCTTGGGAGTCGAGGCAGTTGTGAGGTTGAAGGACGATGGGTTGGTTGAAGTTGGGAAATTCCATAGCAGTTATCCTACGATCGTAAAGTATGAATAAGTTAGTTTAGTTGCTGACTCTCTTGAGAGACTCAGGGGATTTCCGCGTATGTTTTAGGATGGGCGATCGCCCTTGTGGGAATCGGTGGGGAGAGCCGTTGTGATAAATTTAGTAGGAAACTGGCTAGCGATCGCGCGGAACGCAACCGCAACAATTCTCTATTCCTCTAGTATGCCTGAAAGGCTAATTTTTAGTTGGGCCAGCGATCGCGACAACAGTGTGTTTTTCATCACAGCGAAAGATTGCACTATTGGCTGAATCGAGCCAATATATAAATGTATTGAGCTTTGCAAAAGTTTACGAAGGCAGTATCGAATGTCTTTTGAGTTTTTATCGTTAGAGACTATTCAGCAGTTTGCGCGCGATTACGGCTACTGGGCAGTATTTCTGGGAATTTTGCTGGAAAATCTGGGAGTTCCTCTTCCAGGCGAGACTATTACGATTGCTGGCGGGTTTTTAGCTGGCAGCGGGGAACTGAATTACTGGTTTGTGCTCGGCAGTGCGATCGCTGGTGCTACATTGGGCGGAAATTTTGGTTATGCGATCGGCAGGTACGGCGGCTGGCCGCTGCTGCTGAAGCTGGGACAATTTTTCCGCTTTCGAGAAGAACAACTGTTTGACTTAAAAGAACAGTTTAGCAAAAATGCAGCTAAAGCCGTATTTTTGGGTCGTTTCATCGCATTGCTGCGAATTTTTGCTAGCCCCCTAGCAGGTATTGCAGAAATGCCTTTTTGGAAATTTTCGCTGTTCAATGTTCTGGGTGCTGCCAGTTGGGCATCGGTAATGGTCAGTTTATCCTACTTCTTGGGACAAGTTGTGTCTTTGGAGAAATTGGTAGCTTGGGCTGCTCAATTTGCGGTATTTGCTTTGCTGTTAGCAGTTGCTTGGATTGCAATTCCTATTTGGTTGGAGTCGCGGACTTTGGACAAGACTAAGTAGGGTTGGAAGGCGTTCCCCAAAAACTCAATATTCTTGTGGAACGGGCATCTTGCCCGTTCTTCAGAATAGTGAAATATATGAAAATCACATTTTGCACCAAGGTCAGCAACGGGCTAGAAGCCCGTTCCACAAACAATAAACTTTCTTCTGAGTTGGAGTTCGACACCATACATTTATAAATAGGTCGAAATCATGGGATACACTACAACATTTGACGGAATATTTCATTTAAACAAACGGTTATTAGACAGCGAAGCTATTTACTTATTGGAGTTTTCTCGAACTAGACGAATGAAGCGAAATCCGGCGATTTTGCAAAGTATTGCCGATCCAGCGAGAGAAGCCGTTGGTTTGCCTTTGGGCGAAGAAGGCTGCTATTTTGTGAATGAAAAATGGGATGAAGATTCGGAAGTTTCCGTTGTCGATTACAACCGCCCGCCGAAGACTCAGCCCGGATTGTGGTGTAACTGGATTCCTACTGCTGACGGCGGCGGGATTAAATGGAGCGGTGTAGAAAAGTTTTATGATTATGTCGAATGGTTGCAGTATCTGATCGACAATTTTCTTAAACCTTGGGGTTATGTTTTAAATGGCGAGGTGAATTGGCAAGGGGAAAGAGAAGAAGATGTGGGTATGATTTGGGTTGAGAATAATGTGATTATTTCGCCCGAAGGTGCACAGGAATTGTTGAGATATTCCGTGTCGCCGGTATCGGTGCCAAAGTTTGTTTGGGATTGTTTCAAGACGATGGAAGCGACGGGATTTTCTTTGAGGGATTGGAAGGAGGTAATTGATAAAGCTGTGGAGTTGGGACACGGGGAAGCTGCACTGTGGATTAAGCCTAATTTTGACAAATATTTTGATGGTATGGAGCGTGGTTTTGAGTTTGAAGGAGAGGTAATTGAAACACAAGATGAGGATTTGTGAGCTGTAGTTTCGATTAAACTTACGCATGATGCCCAGAAACCGGGTTTTTTCCCAATCTGCGTCCTACAACGAAGTATTTCGTAAAAAACCCGGTTTCTTTGGTCGTAGCGCGTCCAGGACTATATAATTGTAAGTACGATCGTCCGAGGATTTACTATGACGGCCTTAACAGAAATACGCGAAGCAATCGAGAAAGCACAGCCTTATTACTCTCCATTCGAGTATTTTGAATTAGAAGAGGCAGCAGAGTATAAAAGTGAATATCATAGCGGTCAAATATTACCAATGGCCCTTGATTCCGCCAATCACAACCTGATAGTAGGTAATTTGATTGCTCCTTTGAACTTCGCTTTGAAAAAACAGAGAGATTATCATTTATTTGCTTTAGGTTTGCGTTTGTGGATACCGCAGAAGCAAGTTTGTACTTATCCTGATGTGATGTTGGTGGGGGGGAAATTGGAGTTTGTTGAGGGTAGGAAAGATACGATTACTAATGCGGTGATGGTGGCTGAGGTTTTATCGGAATCGACGGCGGATTATGACAGAGGCGGCAAGTTTAAACTTTTTCGTTCTCTTCCTAGTTTTCGGGAGTATGTTTTGATCGATCAATACGAGATGCACGTTGAACAGTTTGTGAAGACGGATGATAATAAGTGGGTTTTGTCTGAGTATGATGGTGCTGATGGGGTGTTGAGATTGAGTTGTGTGGAGTTTGAGATGCGGTTAGGTGATATTTACGATCGTGTGGATTTTGAGTCTGAGTCTGAGGAGTGAATGTGGTATTGAAACCACCGATTTCAGGGCGATTGGAAATCGCGCCTACACAAACAAAGTCCGCCTTCGCGGACTGGTAGAATGTATGAAATCTGAAAAATCGGCTATTACCTATAATATCGATCAAAAATGGGCTGTGACTCTTTGCTGCGAAGCAGAAGAAAAACTGGAATTGAGAGTTGCAAAAATCGTTGAGTATTTAGACAAAACTTATCTATTAAAGCAATGGGCAATATCTGATATTGAAGCTACGGGCCGTTACGGCAATTGCTGGACTGCGCGCTGTAATAATCTGGAAATATTTCAGGTATCTACTTCTGATTTGTTGGAGGTAATGAGGGAAGAAGGTCAAGTTATTGAGTTAGATGTTAGTTTGATAAAAGATGACGAG
Organism: Microcoleus sp. B5-D4; assembly: GCF_036705145.1. NCBI lineage: Bacteria > Bacillati > Cyanobacteriota > Cyanophyceae > Oscillatoriales > Microcoleaceae > Microcoleus > Microcoleus sp. B5-D4. The sequence goes on from NZ_JAUBTV010000002.1 coordinate 122,507, forward strand.
GAATTGTTTAAAATATTGATTCGAGATGGGGTTTCAATTGATTTACTTGGCAGCGGGGAGATGATGCCGCTGACGGTTTTGGGGAAATATGTTTATCTTGACAAAGAAGTGTTTATGTGGTTAAGGACGTAAGATCGCACTTCAAAAAGCTCGATCGCCCTTCGTCAGAGAATGCTGAGAAGAAGGGAGGGTGAAGGAAGAGCGCGTAATTATTAGTCTGTTATGTACTATAATTTCACGGAGCAGACATAGTAAGAGTGTACTCGGTTTCTCTAAGTTTTGAGCGTACAAGAACAATGTAATTACCTACTCTTAAATTGCTTTTAATTATTCCTGGCTTTGAGTTAAAAGCAGAGATATTTTCCAGTTGATATTCAATTACTCCTGTTCCATTTTTATCTGAATATAAAACCATTTCTACTTCGCTATTCACGCCACCCAAAGACAGACTAATGCTGCTAGGATTGGCTAGTTGAAAACTGTAAAGTTGCTCTCGATTATTTAAAGTAATACTGCCATTTTTAGAAATGGGTTTTTCTTCCAAATAACCAAGATTTTGAATTTGACTTGTATTATTAATTATTTGAAGTGAATATGGGGTATCTCTAGCTTTCAACTTCACAACAATAATGTAGCTACCCACATTCAATTCTTGTTTAATTATTCCGGTTCTTGACTTAATAGCAGATGTGTTTTCAAGTTGATATTGAATTACTCCCGTGCCATCTTGGTCTGAATATAAAAACATTTCTACTTCGCTATTGACACCATCTAAAAACAGGCTGATATTACTGGGATTATCTATCTTAAAACGGTAACGGTTCTCTACATTATTAGAGCTAACATTGCCAGCGAAGGTGCAAGAACGATTTAGAAACTCAAGGTTTACGGTACTGCCATTTTGCTCTTTTGTGCAAGGGTTTTCGTCAGGATGTGACGATACTGGAGTTGGTGGTGGCGACTCAGGCTGTGGTTTTATAGGCTGAGGTGGGATTAAAGTTGTGTTTTTAGTCCCCTCATTTTGCGTAGGAGGAGGAAGCCGTGTTGTTTCTGTTGGAGGTGGAAAACGAATTGGCGGACCTACTATTACCAGTGCGATAATTCCTAATATAACCACACTAAATAAACCAATTACTACGGATCCCATATCTTCATCACTATCTTTTTGGCTTTTGTGGCTTTCGGGTGGTTTTAGTCAGAAGTGAAAGTCACCACTAAAAGTCCCTCCCTGAAAAAAGGCTTTAATTTCTTTAATTTCCTCTGCTATCTTCCCAAAATTCTGGACACTTGGTGGCTGAGACTGAAGTGCATTCGTCAAAGCTTTAACGGCTGAAGCCAGTTTTGCATCTGTACTTACTGCTGTATCTACTTCCTCGACAGCTTTAGCGACTTCCGGATCTTTCATGACTGCTTCTAACTCACCAACTGCTTTGCTATAATTTAAGGGCTGGTTTTGAGCTAATTCTATAGCCTTTGCTGTACTTGCCGACTTGATTTTAAGCAGTGATAGCAACTTATCAGCTTTCTCAACGACTAGCTCACCTAGCTTTTCAGTAGCCTTCTCTGTGGCTGTCTCCGTGGCTTTGACTAATACTAAAGTTGCGATCGCCCCGGCTGTCATTGTTACAGGTTCCATATAAAATTCCTTAGTTTTTTAAACTATAACGACTTAATATCAGGTTCAACAGTAATAAAAAGTAATAAAATAGTAATAAAATAGTAATATTAAGCGTCTGTTGCGGTAGAATCTATACTAATCCTACCTTAACGCTCCGCTAGTAAGGGACTTTCACACATGACCGTTGACGAAGCCATAGAGATCGCAGAAACAGCCCTCAACTACGATCGCCTCAACAAAGTTCAAGAGCTAGTGTTTCGTCAATCATGGGAAGGCAGGTCTTACGGAGAAATAGCTAAAACTACGGGATATCAATACGATTATATCAAAGCTACGGGTTATGAATTATGGAAATTACTATCACAGGTATTCGGGGAAAAGGTCAAAAGAGATAATCTAAAATCAGTATTAAAACGATACTTACGAAAAACTCAAGTGAACTTACAGCGAAATCTGACAATAGAAGTTAACCTCAGCGGAGCAAATCTCAGCGGAGCAAACTTAAGTGGAGCTAGATTATTCGCAAACTTAAATGAAGCTGATTATGGTCAAGCTGATTTAGATAAAATAATAACCTCTGACAGCGAAACTGAATTATCTGACTCAGAAAACGAAATTAACTGGAACGGTTTTTGCTTTCACTCCGACGCACAAGTGAAAATTGCCGAAATACTCGATCGCACTTCCACTCTCTTCATCCCCAACTCCCAACTCCGACTCGCAACACCGGAAGGTAGACAGAATCTAGAAGCTGACTTTCTGATTTTCCACCAAAACAAGCTAGGGATGCTGAAAATTGACCGTGAATCATCCCATCCAAACGCAACAGAAGATGAAATGTGCGATCGGCTTTTGAGAGATTCTGGCATCTGTCTTGTCAAACATTACGACACTACCCGATGCAGCGAACAACCGGATCTAGTTGTGCAGGAGTTTTTGGGAATTTTGAGTCACGTACAAGCCTAATAAGGTGTTTTTTATTTAAACTGTGATACAAACATTACCTTGGTTTTTGATATTTTCTCACTTCAACAATTAACAATCCTTCATTTCAGAGTCGATGTAATAAATAGTATAGCTCTTCAATTAATTTAAACGTTCGGCGGATAATTTTACACTAATTCACGGAAATAATTTTGAATTATACCGTATTTAAAAGCATAATAGCTTATTTCAATTTCCTTTGAAATTGTAGCAACGAGTCATCTGTTGTGAATTCCTTTTTCTCTTTCTTCCTCTGTCTCCTCTGCGTCCTCTGCGGTTACTTTCCAAAGTATAAATTTAACCGCAGATATACACAGATGAAGGCAGATTGAGATTATCTGTTATTGCACAAAGCAAAGCGAAGCAATCTTCACCCCATGCGATTGCTTCTTATTAATTACCCATGATCAATTCTCCTTTCCCCTCAATCACTTCCCCGATCGCCCAAGCACCTATTCCCTGAGATTCAAACCATTTAACAGCCTGTTCTACTTCCCTCGAATCGAGCAACAGCACAAAGCCAATCCCCATATTAAAAGTATTGAACATATCTGCTGTGGCCACTTGGCCCGCTTCAGCAATCCACTGGAAAATGGGCAAATTTGGCCAGCTATTGCTGTCAATTTTCACAGATTGATTAACTCCCAAACAGCGGGGCAAATTTTCCGGCAAGCCGCCGCCCGTAATGTGAGCCATGCCATGAATTTCTAGACCGCTCTTAATTGCTTCGAGGACTGGTTTAACATAAATTGTAGTCGGAGTTAGCAGCACTTCTCCTAAAGTTTTGCCACCTAACTTTTCGGGTTGGGAATGCCAATCAAAACCCCGATCGCCCGCAATTTTTCTCACCAAACTAAAACCGTTGCTGTGCACGCCCGAACTCGCCAGCCCGATCGCGACATCTCCGACTTTAACCCGCGAACCGTCCAACAATTTGCTCTTTTCGACAATTCCCACACAAAAACCAGCTAAATCGTACTCTCCCGGTTGGTAAAAACCGGGCATTTCTGCCGTTTCCCCGCCCAACAAAGCACAGCCCGCTTGCTTGCAACCGTCAGCAATCCCGGCCACCACCGCCGCTAATTGTTCGGGATTTAACTTTCCCGTGGCTAAATAATCGAGAAAAAAGAGGGGTTCGGCCCCGGATGTCAGCACGTCGTTGACGCACATCGCCACCAAGTCGATACCTACCGTGTCGTGCCGATCGAGATTGTGGGCCAATTTCAACTTAGTCCCAACACCGTCAGTACCCGAAACCATAATCGGCTCTTTTAAACCCTCCGGGACGCTAAAAAAACCGCTAAACCCGCCGAATCCGCCCAAAACTCCAGATCGGTGCGTGCTCTTAACCATACTCCCGATGCGCGAGACAAAAGCTCTGCCCGCCTCAACATCCACACCTGCTTCTCGATAATCCATAAGTCCGCCAAATCGATTTCTTCTAATTTTTAGTTTATTCCCATAACAGTTGACAAACAGCTTTTTTAAGACTAGCCATTCCCTAGCCCACAAAATACACTAAAGTTTTGTAAATTTTTGTAAATTTTTCCGTAAAGACTGAAACGGCTGTAAGCACTGGAACTAAAGGGTTTTATGATAGAGGGTTTTGAGAAAATTTGATGAAGATTTGGTGAAAATCGCGATCGCAGCGATCCCCAAGCACAAAAGTTTGTGGTAGTCTGTTGCAGTTCGTGAACAAAACACAAATTGCGAATCGAAGATGAGTTGTCAAGTGTCAGGGAAGTTTCCGCCAAATTTTTTTGGGGTAGAAGCATTAAAGCAAAAACGCACCCGGATACTTTGCTTTGACTCACGGGGGAATGGCGAAGGGCAAGAGAGAAATCCTTGACGCCCGCCGCCAAATGGCCAATCCTCCAATCTCGGTTGGCAATGGCTATTCACAAAAATGGACGTATGAAGGAAAAATTTGTTGGTGGTCTACTGGCTGTCCTGTTAGTTCCTGTGGTAGGAACGGCATCCTCTTGTCACGCACAAGCAACAGGTGCCGACAACCAAAACTCTCAGGTTTCCGAGCAAGTAATTGCCACCCAACCGTCCCGGCAGTTAAACGCTACTCGGGTCGAAGCGCAAAAAGTCGGACAGTATCAGTATCAAGCCAGAGCTGAAATTGCCCGAGACTCGATCGCCAAAATTCAGCCCCACGACTTAGGCGGGCGACAAGCAGCGACAGTCTACGTGCGAAACATTCCAGTCATCACCTTTCTGAACGCGAATCCGGAAACAAACACGCCTTTGGGAGAAACTGGCAACAGCCAAGCCCGTCCTAGCAGTCCGTCAAAAGTAGCGGGCGCAAGAGAAAATCCCAAAGTCGGAAACATTGCCAGCAACGACCGCAACCAAGAACCTGATCCAGTTTGGCGGGCATCAACCTTAGCAGCAAGACTCAATCAGCTAGCCCGCAACAACATCGATCCCAACAGCATTACCGTTAAGTGGGAAAAAGGCGATCGCTACATTATCCAGGCAAACGGCGAGGACTTGGTAAACATCAACGCCGAAACAATCCTCCCCGACACCACCAGCAACTTTAGCCGAGACGCCCTGCAAGCAACCAATCGCCTCCGCCGGCTTCTGGGCAACGCCCCACCCCTGGAAGAAGTCGCAGGCAAACCCCAACCAGAACCCGCTGTGCTGTCTATGGGCCCAATTCAAGTGCGCCTCAGCGGCTGGGCTTCCTGGTACGGCCCAGGCTTTAACGGCAACCTCAGCGCCAGCGGCGAGCGTTTCAACCAAAATGATTTGACCGCAGCCCACCCAAATTTGCCTTTTGGAACGAGAGTCATGGTGAGAAATCTCGACAACGGCCGCACCGTAGTCGTCCGCATTAACGACCGCGGCCCCTATGTGGGCGATCGGCTCATTGACTTGTCCGCCGGCGCCGCCAGCGTGCTAGGAATGATCAGCAGTGGCGTTGCCAGAGTGGAAATCGAAGTGATCGAACCGCCGCAGCAAACAACTCGTGGACGCTGAACGGTACTCTAAGGCAGAATACAAAACTTATCCCAAGTGTAGAAAGCAGAAAGTAGAATAAAACTGACATCTTGTACCATTGTCAATTACTTGTTTAGGAACAGGCAGGATGCCTGTTCCACAAGAAAACTCATTCTTTGTGGAACAGGCATCTTGCCTGTTCTTGAGAATGGTGCAAGATGTGAGATAAAACTGACATCTTGCACTATTCTTTGTGGAACAGGCCCGAAAGCCTGTTCTTGAAGATGGTGCAAGATGTCAAGTCGAACAAATTCTGACAACAAATAAACTCTGCATTCTGCCGAATGCCTTCAGGAGATTCTACCGGTGCGCCTGTTTACTACCATTGCAGCACTTCGCTGCTACTTAAATTTACAAAAGTCTGCTGCACCTCATTTGACAGTCGGTTTGGTGCCGACGATGGGAGCTTTGCACGCAGGGCATCTGAGCTTGATCCAGCGGGCAAGGCAAGAAAATGCGATCGCCCTGGTCAGCATTTTTGTCAACCCGCTGCAATTTGGGCCGACAGAAGATTTTCAAGATTATCCTCGGAATTTCGAGCAAGACCGGCTGTTGTGCGAACAAGCAGGGATTGATGCCATATTTGCTCCCTCAGCAACGGAAATGTTCGGCCATCAAGCAGTCGATTCCCTACGGGATAGCTTCGCTTCACCCACAGAAACAGAGCAAACCGCCCACAAACAGATAGAGATTCACCTTTCATCCTTAACTCAAGTAGTGCCGCCATCGGCGATGACATCGGTTTTGTGCGGCAAAGCAAGGCCAGGTCATTTTCAGGGCGTCGCAGCAATTGTTACTAAACTTTTGAGTTTGGTGCAGCCGACAAAAGCTTATTTCGGTCAAAAAGACGCCCAGCAGCTAGCAATTATTCGGAAGCTGGTCTTGGATTTTAACTTGCCTGTAGAGATTGTCGCTTGTCCGATCGTCCGCGAAGAGTCTGGACTGGCAATGAGTTCTCGCAATCAGTATTTAACAGTAGAGCAAAAACAGCAAGCCTCCGTACTCTACCGCGCGCTGCAACAAGCCTCGGAAACTTTTTCTTCAGGCGACCGCACCGCAGCCGCCGCACTCGCTGCCGCCCACGCAGCCGTCGCAGGAGAGCCCGCAGTCAAGCTCGAATATGCCGAAATTGTCGATCCCGACACTCTGACGCAGTTGCAGGTTGTGGAAACAGCGGGACTTTTAGCCGTGGCCGCCAGAGTTGGCTCTACTCGTTTGATTGACAATATAATTCTCAGGAATCGCCGGCCCATTGTGGCGATCGACGGCCCGGCGGGAGCAGGCAAATCTACCGTAACTCGCCTTGCAGCAACAGCTTTGAACTTGTTTTATCTGGATACCGGCGCGATGTATCGGGCGCTGACTTGGCTAGCATTGAAAACAGACACGCCTATTTCCGACGAATGCGCGATCGCCGAATTAATCAGTTCCAGTTATTTAGAATACAACCTCGATCCCGCATCAAAGATGTTGAAGATTAACGGCGAAGACGTAACCGAGGCAATTCGCAGTTTGGAAGTGACATCCCGCGTCTCGGAAATGGCGGCACTTCCGGCCGTGCGGCAGTTTCTGGTGGAGGAACAGCGGCGCTGCGGCACAAAAGGCGGAATCATAGCAGAAGGCCGCGATATCGGCACTAACGTGTTTCCCGATGCGGAATTGAAGATTTTTTTGACGGCTTCGGTACAAGAGCGATCGCGCAGGCGGCTGTTAGAACTTAAAGATACCGATCAAGCTAATATTAGCTTGGCCCAATTGGAACAAGACATCGCCCTGCGGGACGAAAAGGACAGCACCCGCGCGGTTGCACCTTTGCGTAAAGCGGCAGATGCTGTGGAAATTCAAACAGACAATCTGACTGTTGCTGAAGTTATCGATCGGATTGTCGGCTTGTACAAAGAGAGAATCGACCCTAAAAGTTAATTTTACGACCCTGGGGGCGCGCGATCGCCCTCATCTCAAATCCGGTTAACCTCACATCTTGCACTATTCTCGCTTAACAGGCTCTCCGGCCTGTTCCACAAAGAGTGAATTTTCTTGTGGAACAGGCCGTCCAGCCTGTTCCTAAACAGCTTATTGACAATAGTGCAACATCTCAGGTTAAACTCACATCTTGCACTATTATCAAGAACAGGCTCTCCGGCCTGTTCCACAAAGAGTGAATTTTATTGTGGAACAGGCCGTCCAGCCTGTTCCTAAAAAGCTTATTGACAATAGTGCAACATCTCAGGTTAAACCAACTTGCAGTGTCAGGTAGGGACGCGGGCAGATGCGGGCTGAGTCCCTAATAATATCGTGCCATTAATCCGAGAGCGCCGTCCCCCTGGCTGGGGAAAAAGTTCACCATCCCGCGTTTTCATGGGTTAGGGGATTTCTAGCGCACAAATCTTAAATTTTTTTATCCTGACGGACTTCCCCACGATCGGTTATTTCCAGTAGCATTTTTACGGACTGTCCAATTTAAGATTATCCTCTTAAGTGGATTAACTTGATATCAACATAAAATCTCAAATTAACTGTACAAGGTGTGAAGGAGACAATGACGTGACAAAATTGAAACTGCTGTGGAGGCGGCGAAAAACTTTAATCGTTGCTTTGATGGCAGCAACAGGAAGTTTTTTGCTGGGTGTGACATGGCCGATTAACTTGTTGCGGGCAAATCAGCCCTTGCAACCGATTCAGGCGCAAGTCTTGACCGTATCCCAGTCGCAAGAACAACAGCCGATGTCCAATATTAATAAGTTCTCCAAGGCGATCGCCAATCGAGTAGAATTTTCCCAACAGGCTCTAGCCCAAGTGCAGGCTATCCGATTTCAATCAGCCGTACCGGATCAGTTTCAAGGTACAACCATTAATCACGCGAAACTCGACTCCCAGCACAAGGCGATCGCCCTGACATTTGACGACGGCCCCTGGCCGAAAACAACTACACAAATCCTAGATATTCTCAAGGAAAATAATATTAAGGCTACATTCTTCTGGGTAGGAAAATACCTGCAAAATTCTCCCGAAATTGGCAAACAAGTCGCACAAGCCGGTCACGCGATCGGCAATCACACATGGAACCATGAATACCTTCAGTATAACGAAGACGGTGCCGCTCGCGAGATCGATCGCACTTCATCCTTAATTGACGACTTGACCGGCATCCAAACATCTATGTTCCGTCCGCCAGGAGGCATTTTAAACAATGGATTGACAGCTTATGCTCAAAAGAAAAATTATGCAGTTGTGATGTGGTCTGCTGATTCTTTTGATTGGCGAACTCTTACGGAATCTTTGATAGACAACGTGATGAGGCAGGCAAATTCCGGCGGCATTGTGCTGATGCACGACGGCGGCGGTAATCGAGCCAGAACTGTCAAAGCTTTGCCTGATATTATTGCCCGATTGAGAAATGAAGGGTACAGTTTCGTAACAGTTCCCGAGTTATTGCAGATGCAAGAACAAGACTTACAACAACAGGAAACAGCACAAAAATAACAATTTAGCAAAGTGGGAATTTACACATTTTTCCCATTTTTTTGTCGGTCGTTAGATTGATTTTTCAGAACTCTAGCCGAACGAAGAAGGAAGAAGTAGCAACTGCGCCAGATTCCGGGGGACGTTATTGACTGCTGAAATCATTGCTTTAATTGCATTTCCCTTCTTCCTTCTTCCCTCTTTCTTCTTCCCTCTTCCTTCTTCCCTCTTCAAGTACACAAATTAATCGAAAATCGCTAGGCTATAACAGAGCATCAGTTCGATCGCCAATCGATCGCGTACCAGCCATGACCCAAAGTCTTAGTGCGACAGGGTTGCCCCCCGCCTTCCCCGATCACACTCAACTCCCCGAATCAGACGGCACGTTCGTGAAAAACTTTCAAGAACATCCCCAGAGCATCCTGCTCACCGACTCCCTAGAAAGCACACTGCAAACGCTTCACCCCGACGGACAATATGCGATCGGGCAAGATTGTGGCATTTACTGGCGCGAAACCGACCCACCAGAACGCGGAGCCGAAGCCCCTGACTGGTTCTACGTCCCCAACGTTCCGCCTTTGTTAGACGGCGAAATTCGCCGCTCTTACGTGATTTGGCGCGAGTATATGGTGCCAATAATTGCGATCGAATTGGCCAGTGGGGATGGTTCCGAAGAACGAGACAACACGCCTTTATCTCGTTTGCCAGAAGGTACTAATCAGAAACCAGGGAAGTTTTGGGTATACGAACAGATTATCCGCATTCCCTACTACGCCATCTATACAATCAAAACCAGCCAACTGGAAGTCTACAACTGTGTAAACGCCCGTTATTGTCGATTGGAACCCAACGATCGCGGACATTACCCGATCGAGCGCATGGGAGTAGAGTTAGGCGTATGGGAAGGCAGCTATCAAAATCAGACACAGCGTTGGTTGCGCTGGTGGGATAATCAGGGGAATTTGTTGCTGACGGGGAGCGAGCAAGCTCGACTCGAACGCCTCCACACCGAACAGGAACGCCAGCGGGCTGAAGCTGAGCGTCAACGAGCTGAAGCTGAGCGCCAGCGGGCCGATCGCGTGGAGCAAACACAACGAGATGCTATCCCCCAACTACTGGCAATGGGTTTAACCGTCGAACAAGTTGCCCAGGCGCTTTCTCTGTCGGTGGAAGAGGTACAGCGTTTGGGATAAAGGGCGATCAAGCTGACCATTTCCTAGCAAGGACTTTGGTCTTTTTCGATACCTTAACTGTAGCCATATTACCAATTTAGGCTTGAATCTAACGGCAAATCCTGCAACTGAGAATTCACCCAATTAGCTGCCGCCCAACCCGATCGCAAAGCACCCTCTATTTGACCTTCCCCGCACAAATCCCCCGCACAAACCAGCGGCAAATTCCCTTCCACAGCCAAACAAGAAACAGGCAAAGGATTTCGACAAAAAGCATAGCGCCAGCGGTGAACCTGCAACCATTCCGGCTGTTTCAGCCAAGGGATTAAATATTCAGAAGTGCGATCGAGCAATTCTTGACCAACAGTTTCCAAATCAGCAGCTTCCAAATAGCGTTCTGCTAAATTTGCGCTGCTATGAACCACAAACACCGGCAGCAGCGGATCGAGCCGTTTGCTGCTATCTAAACCAACCCAAGCTAAATCAGAATTATCGGGAAAAGAAACAGATTTCCACTGCGGATTTAGATTACTTAAATCTTGCTGTTTTGCCGCAGGATAGCCAGCCATAACCGTAATGCAAGGCTCGTACTCCACAGAACGCAATTTGTCAAGAAAATCAGATTGAAAACCGATTTCCGAACTCAAAAACATTAAAGCTTGAGGTGCAGGAATTGCCACAACCACAGCCTTAGCAATCAATTCTTGAGGTATCTCTAAATTGCTGTCAGTGACTTCTAGGGAAAGACGCCACCTTTGGTTATCTGTAGTAGAAATAGCTTGTACGCGGCGGCCAAACCAAATCTCTAAATCCTGGGCCAAATACTTACCGATAGCATTCATACCCGCAGGTGCGACATAACAAGAACTAGGAATAGCAGAAAGTTTTCCCTGTCGAAATTCCCAGACAGTATCAGTCCAGAGTTTGAGGATGTGCCGATCGACCAAAACCTCAATTAACCCCTGCACCGCATCCCCCTGCGGTTCCAGATACCGCGCCCCGTGATCTGCCCTAGTACCATGTACGCGGCGGGTAGCAACACGTCCCCCCGCACCGCGAGATTTCTCAACAACCGCCACAGAATAACCAGCTTGACGCAACCGTTGAGCGCAACTGAGCCCCGCCATACCCGCACCAATCACCGCAACATCGAACATAATTGGACTTTCAGATACATTACTTACCGGACTTTTTCTAAGAAATAAGTTTTCAGCTGATTTCTTAACTTGCAGTTAATTTGCGATAGCAACGAGCGGTGATTAAATGATGGTGAAAAACCTCGATAAAATTCGACTGAAGTTTAGTAAAAAATGTGTTTATTTTTTGCGGATCTTCTAAATGAAAAGGGAATTCTTGATTAAAACCTTTAAAAAAATACCAGTTAAGGATAATCTTCCCTGACGGAGCCAGCATTTGGTGAAAATCCATCAATTGCTGACTGGGATTGACTAAATGTTCCATCACATCTAAACAAACAATCGTATCGAAAATCTCTGTAGGAGATACTTCCAGACTACACGAAATTTTCTCACTCAATCCTAACTTAGCAGCTCGGCTTTGAACAAAATTGCAATTTATCGGGTTAAGATCGCAATAGACTACTTGTTCTACTTGAGGACAAAGAGCTGCTGCAATAGCATGAGTGCCAATACCGCCGCCAAAATCTAAAACTCGACCGGCAGCCATATCTGATATTAATGTTAAAGTGCCTCCTATGTAATCCTGATTCGACATATGCCAAGCTCCGAGGTCAAATAGGTAAGCTTGTCCGACTCGATCGCGATAAAACTCGCTAGCTTTTTCCCAATCAAAATCCCGATGACCTATTTCTTTTAGAGATTGTTGACCGATAGCCAGCTCTTGTTCAATTGTTTCTAAGTCTAAGTTTAAAAAATCCTGTAGATGCTGCTTGAGATTGAAAGTATCTTGCCAATATCCCTGCAAAAAAGACGGTGCGACAGAAGAAGACATCATTTACTTTGTTCTAAAAAAACCAAACTCATTATAGGATTAACTGACATTTTTGAACAGAAGTACACTAAATTATTTTTCCTTTGTTTATAGCGAATAAAATAGTGGGGGTTCAGGGCGCCGGTTTGACTCCTCAAGCTGCGGGGTTGCAGACGTACCCAGGGGTTCCGGGTTGGCTGTTGGGCATCTAAATTGTATTTTTAGGAGCGGCGGGACACCAAACTTGACTGTAAAATTTAGATGCGCGTCCGCAGATCAATGTAGCTGCTGAGGTTATAGCTTCTAGCAGTCGGATCTTCTGTGCAAATCCTGCCGCTCGTCCTGCGCCAGGTAGTAGAATAAGGGACAGCACGAATCCATGATTAAGACCCGATAAAAAATGCCACTGTAGGTAAATCCTAAATCCCACTGGTTGTCAACCAGCAGCAATCTAAAATCTAAAATCGTATACGGGAGGGCAAAATTTTGGACGAACTCAGAGCAGCACTCGAATTGACAACAGAAGAAGAATTGCAGCAACTAACAGAACTTCTGTTCAGCCGCAAGTTTAACCCTTTAGATTACGTGCAAACCCCCGCACCGATAGATGTACAAAGTCGCGATCGCGAAGCATGGCTCGACGCCGTAGAACAGCGGTTTCGCTATCTTGCAGCCGACGGGTTGACGGTACTCAGAGGGCGAACCCAACAAGTAACTTACAGACAAGCACTAATTCAAGTTTGTCGCTATCTCAAAATCCCTTATCCCAGACAGTTGTCAACCACCGACTTAGAGGCAGAAGTATTTCTGCACTTAATGGGTCGCGCGTGGAAGCGTTTACCTGCAGACGAACAGCAAGCGCTGACACTGCGCGTACAGCGAGCGATCGTTGATTCTAAACTCTCAGAACCCCTGCCAATTTCTGCAGAAAAAGACCCGCTGGGTTTACTGTTCAAAGGCGGCAGCGCTTTAGCTGTTAGTTCCATCTTAAAACCAATGCTGCTCAAACTAATGGCCAATCAATTTGCGCTGCATTTTGCCACCTATCAAATGGCAAAACAAGGAGTGCTTGCAGGCACTGCAACTGCAGCAACCCAGTTTCAAAATTATGTCGCAATTCAGGCGGCGCGGCGCGGTATGGCGGTGAGTGCGGCTCGTTACGGTGCGACGCGGAGCGTATTTTCGTTGATAGGCCCGGTGATGTGGACTTGGTTTTTAGCGGATTTGGGTTGGCGATCGATTTCCACGAACTACGGCCGCATTATCCCGACCATTTTTGCCCTAGCTCAAATACGCTTGACGCGATCGGAATGCGTTTGGGAACTAGCTTAACGATTGTAGATTGTAGATTTTAGATTTGAGATTGGGAGTGTGGGTGAATATCAAAAATCGGTTGAAATTAGCTGCCAAACTGACAGCCGAAAATCTCAAGTCTCGCCTCCAAAAACATCCAGATCCCCGCCTGCAAATCCCTTGGAATTTAGCCCAAGTGGGGATGCTGATTTTTCCCTTAATTCCGATTTTGGGAGCTTTAGGTTTATTCCTGGGATTGGCCGGCACTTGGAAGCAAAAGTTCCGTCAAATTAGTCGCCGCCCGTTGAATCGAGGATTTGCAATTGTGAGCGCGTTGCTAGTCATCACAGCGGTTTTTGCCCACAACCGCATCGAGGCTTTTATAGGGTTGTACAATTTCTTGCCGTTCTTTATATTGTTTGTCGCTTTTAGCAGTTTAATTCAAACTCTGCCTCAATTGCGGCAATTGTCTTGGGTGATTGTAATTAGTTCAATTCCAGTGATAATTTTAGGTTTGGGACAGCAATTTTTAGGCTGGAGCGGCATCGATCAATTGCAGCCTGTTTTTGGCTGGGTACTCGAACCCCAAGGCAATCCCCCCGGCCGTATGGCTTCTGTATTTATGTACGCAAATATTTTAGCTTGCTATCTGACAATTGCTTTTATTTTAGCACTGGGACTGTGGATGGGAGAAGTCAGTTGTCAGTTGTCAGTTGTCAGTCGTCACCACTTACCAATGCCCAATGCCCAATGCCCAATGCCCAATGCCCAATTCCTATTTTTAAGTTTGGCAGTGATCGGAAATGCTGTTGCTTTGATTTTTACTAATTCTCGCAATGCTTGGGGAATGGCAGTTTTGGCAGTTTTGGCTTTTGCATTTTATGTGGGTTATAAAAAATTATTAGCTGCCGTTTTGAGTGTCGCTAGCACAGTTTTTTTGTCTGCCTTTGGCCCCGAACCTTTACGGCAGTATTTGCGAATAATTGTCCCTGCTTTCTTTTGGGCGAGACTCACCGACGAGATGTTCCCAAATCGACCGACAGCTACTTTAAGAAAAACTCAGTGGGAATTTGCTTGGTCGATGACTCAGCAGCGTCCTTGGACTGGTTGGGGATTGCGAAATTTTACGCCTCTCTATCAAGCTCAGATGCAAGAATGGCTCGGTCATCCTCACAGTTTGATGCTGATGTTGACTGCGGAAACAGGGATACCGGCAACGGTTTTGTTGTTTGGTTTAGTTGGCTGGGTTTTGGCTAGAGGTGTTTTACTGCTGGCGAATTGGCCGCTTTTTACTGCGGATATCAAACACGAGGAAATAGCCACACAGAAAGTAGCGGAAAATGCTTTAGTGCTCAATCAAAAATCTATAATTAATAGCAAAAATCAGGTGGTTTGTCAAGAGGTAAGAGCGACCGATCGCCTAATTTTTTTCAGTTATTTATTAGCCTTCGCCGCCTGTACGCTTTTTAACACTGTAGATGTGACGCTGTTTGATTTCCGAGTCAATACTACAAGCTGGTTGCTGTTAGCCGCAATTTGCGGAGTCAGCCAGAGGGAATAGGGCATCGGGCATCGGGCATCGGGCATCGGGCATCGGTTATTGGTTATTAGAACGAACAACCAACAACCAACAACCCACTAATGACTAATGACTAATGACTGCTGACTAATGACTACTGACTAATGACTAATGACTAATGACTTCCTTTATTCTACCGTCACCGACTTCGCCAAATTTCGTGGCTGATCCACATCCAAACCCCGACGGGCTGCAATGTGATAAGCCAACAATTGCAGCGGAATCACTGTCACAATTGGCGACAATAATTCATCCACCAAAGGCACCGGCAAAACGTGGTCAAAAATCTCGGCTTCCGCCACACCTTGCTTGGGCGTGACGCCAATTAAACGGGCGTCGCGGGCCTTCGCTTCCTGAGCGTTGGAAAGCACTTTTTCGTAGACGCTTCCTGGCATGGCGATCGCCACTACAGGCACTTTCGCATCCAAAAGGGCGATCGGGCCGTGTTTCATCTCTCCCGCCGGATATCCTTCGGCGTGAATGTAGCTAATTTCCTTCAGTTTCAGCGCCCCTTCTAACGCAATCGGAAAGTTTATGCCCCGCCCCAAAAAGATAAAATCTTGGGTGTCTGTAAACTGGTGGGACAATTCCTCCACATACTGTTCTTGAATCTCCAAATACTTCTCAATTTCCGCTGGCAACTGGCGCAAACCAGTAATAATTTCTGCCAATCTTTCAGTGCTGATTGTTTGCCGCTGGTGCGCCAAATCCAAAGCTAAGAAATAGAATGCCATTAACTGAGTAACAAAAGTTTTAGTGGCAGCAACACCGATTTCTATACCAGCGTGGGTATTGATCACGTGGGGCATCATGTGGGCGATCGAACTTTCAGTCCTGTTAGTAATGCCTAGCATTCTCGCCCGAAATTTATCGGTAAAACCCGCGCGGCGCTGCTGTTCCATCCCCAAAGCAGCCAGCGTATCCGCCGTTTCTCCCGACTGAGTTACCCCAATAGTTAAAGTATTTGCTGTCAGCGGTGCGGGCGCGTAGCGGTATTCAGAAGCGTACTGCACCGCAGTGGGAATATTAGCTAATTGTTCCAACAAATATTTGCCGATTAGCGAGGCGTGCCAGCTCGTTCCGCAGGCGAGAATGGAAATTTGTTCGACATCAGCGCAAAGTTCTTTGGGCAAGTTGAGATTGATGGGAGAGCGCGGATTTCCTGGCTGCCAATCGCTGTCTAAATAAGCCTCCAAACAAGCTCGGACTACGGCTGGCTGTTCATAAATCTCCTTGTGCATGAAGTGTTTGAAGCCTTGTTTTTCGACTAAAACCGGACTCCAACCCAGGATGCGCGGGCTTTTTTTCAGCCTTTCCCCTGCAAAGCTGTAAACTTCGACTCCCATCGAAGTCAGTCTTGCCAATTCGCCATTTTCCAAAGACAAAACAGTGCGGGTGTGAGATACTAAGGCCGGCGTATCGGAAGCGCAGAAAAATTCGCCAGCACCAAAGCCAATCACCAAAGGAGCTTGCTGTCTGGCGACAATTATTTCCTCTGGAAAATCTGCACAAATAACGGCGATGGCAAAAGCTCCTTCTAATTTATTTACCGCCTTTAAAACTGTTTCCAAAAACGATAAATCAGCTACTTTTTCGGTTTTTTTATCTTTTCCTTCTTCCTTCTCCCTTCTTGCTTCTTTAAAAAATTCAGCTATTAAATGAGGAATAACTTCTGTATCCGTATCCGAGACAAATTTATGTCCCTTTGCTTTCAATTCTTTCCGCAACTCGCGATAATTTTCGACAATTCCATTTTGAACTACCGCAATTCGCCCGCTATTATCTAGGTGAGGGTGAGCGTTATATTCTTCTGGTTTGCCGTGAGTGGCCCAGCGGGTATGTCCGATGCCGATGGGAGCCGGAGAGTCTATCTCTGCTAGCTTTTCCCGGAGGTTGTGCAATTTGCCCTTGGCTCGGATGCAGGTAATTTCTCCTTCCGAGATGGTAGCGAGGCCCGCTGAATCGTAGCCCCGGTATTCTAGTTTCTCCAATCCTGCTAGCAAAATCTCGCTTGCTGCTTGCGTGCCGATATAGCCAACGATTCCGCACATTTAACGTACTACTCCTGCTTAGCGATCGCAATAAAACTCAAGTTTTATCATTTTTACCTTCTTCCGGCCCCAGAATGCAGATTCCGCGACAAAAAAAGAGGGGGCAATTTAATCGCCCCCTCTTTGGTACCCGTAATTCGATCGGCGTGTCGATCGATATTTAGTAGGCTAGACCCATACTGCGAGTGGTTTCGGCTCCCAGGTAAACCCGGATGCTCAGAAAATCGGTGGGGCAAGCAGTTTCGCACCGCTTGCAGCCTACACAGTCTTCGGTGCGGGGAGATGAGGCAATCTGAGCTGCTTTGCAGCCATCCCAGGGCACCATCTCCAAAACGTCAGTCGGACAAGCGCGGACGCATTGAGTGCAGCCGATGCAAGTATCGTAAATTTTGACTGAATGAGACATTGAATAAAGGCTCCCAACGAGTCACTAAAAATTTGCTGCCTCTGCGAATTAACAGATTTGACGGTGAGGTGCCACCGCTATAGCCTGCACAGAGAATTAAAGGTTAGTCTACCGCAGTGCCTGGAAGCACTTCGCGAAAAAGCGACAAAACTTCACAGTTATTCACGCTGGGACTCTTATAGAACCCATTTGGGATTTATTCATTTGCCAACCGTTTCAGCATCACCCTGATGAAATACAAATTGAGTTTGGCAGTAGGATTGGTGAGAGTGGGCTCAAAGTTCTTGACCAAACTGCGATGATCTTATCCGGGTGATACCCCTTACCCTTGCAGAATGGTAATCTTCGGAATATTGACGGGTCACAGTGTGAAAATAATCGAGGTTGTGACTCAACATTTCAATCAAGCCACAGTCATCGGACCCACTGGCTTTTGTGCAATGGGTAAAAAACGGCAGGCTGACTGGTATCAACGGCTAGATGTTGTTTGATGCCATTGGTGCATTTGTAATGGCAGAAGCCTTTAGACTCGGCACTCGCAAAATGCACCTATTTTTCACCGCTACACCGAGCTATTAGAGGAATTCTAGCCGTTTGGTTAATCCACTTTACGCTGTGAGCTAATGAAGGGAGATCGGGGAGCCAAGAAGAAGCCCACGAGACTAGCGAAGAGAATCGGTGTAAAAGTGCTAAATCCTGTCAATTTTGCCAGTAGCAGAGTTGTACTAATTGGAGTTCGAGTAACTGTTGAATTCAGAGCAGCCATTACACAAATCATTGCCAAAGTCTCGTTGGATGCGGGATTAATGATAGCGATTGCCTTTCCTAAACAGGCTCCTATAAAAAACAGTGGGATGATAATCCCTCCCCGCCAGCCTCCATTTACGGTCGTACTAATGGCAAACACTTTAGCAATAACTAAAATCAAGAGAAATTCCAAAGGAAAGTTTCCCTCAACAATTTTTTCAATTTGATGTTCACCAAAGAAACGAGTGAGCGGAAATAAAGCTGATAAAACACCAAGTCCTAGCCCTGCTAAAGTAGTCCGCACATAGATTGGACTGGGTATGGCATCAAACAAGCGACCTACACCGCGAAATATAGCGATAAAAAGCCACCCCATGAGCGCACCTACGATTCCATAAGCAATCGCTGCGCCAAAGTCATAAAGGCTGTCCACATTGTATTGAGGAAAATGCCAGGTAGGACCAATTCCTAGCTGGGTAATTGCTACAAAAATGGTGTAACTTGCACAACTTGCCACGACCGCAGGCAAGATTGCTTCAAAATACTCCACAACATTCTGATGATGCAGGATTTCTAAAGCAAAAAAAGTACCACCCAAAGGAGCACCGAACAAAACTGTAAAACCAGATGCCATGCCAGCAATACTCAAAGTTCGTAGTGCCTCTCCGCGCAATTGAAAGCGATCGGCTAACCACGTACCAATTGAACCTGTTACTTGCACCATTGGTGCTTCTGGACCCGCACTGCCTCCACTTGCAATACTGATTAGCGACGACAGAATCATCGAAGGATTCTCGTTCATTGGTAACCGCCCACCATTGAGATGAATATTGTCAATAATCAACCCTATTTCGCCAGGATTTCCCAGCCAATGAATGAGCAAACCGATGAGTAAACCCGCAAGCGGCATGATGATTAGTAGAGAATGTCCACTAAAATATTCAAATCCCACCATCATGTAAGACAAAAATATCCAATAACTTGCACCAAACAAACCACAAATGATTCCTAGCATTGCCCATAGGAATACCGAACGTGTGAGATTTACTGGGTTTCGTTTCATTGTTTACTCCCCAGCGCTATTGCTGCCCCACAAGAAGAAGACTAGACCACCTCTGGGGACAAAAGGACAAATTTAGGACTTACCCACCGGGGCTCAGAAACCGGGTTTTTTTACGAAAAAACAAAGGTTGTGACCCGCAGATTCGGTAAAAAACCCGGTTTCTTTGGTATGTGTGCGTCCAGGACTGATATTGTGGACGGTATCTTCTATCAACTCAAGAGTGTATAAGCGCGATCGAGCCTTCCGCTAGCACTCGGGTATAATTCCGATCTAACGGGATTTGAAATGAGAAAGGACTAAAGCCCTTACTACAAACCCGCGCAAATCGATCGACTAAAAGCCTAATTTTTCTAACACGGGCTTAGTTGAAACAATATGTCGATCGAGTCCTAGTTTTTTCGGTTCCACACCCAAAGCCAAAGCCACCAATTGCGGTAAATGCAGCACCGGCAAACCCAATTTGCGCCCGATTACTTTTTCCACCTCCGGCTGCCGCGAATCCAAATTTAAATGACAAAGCGGGCAAGGCGTTACCATACAATCAGCCCCATTGTCAAGAGCATCTTGAATATGTTTGCCTGCCATCTGAAAAGATTGGTTAGTGGCATAACTCGCCAACGGCCAGCCGCAGCACTGCGTCCGCCCTCGATAATAAACCGGAGTTGCCCCGATCGCCCGAAACACATTTTCCATCGATTCCGGTTGGTGCGGGTCATCGTAAAGCAGCTTATCCTGAGCTCGCAGCAGGTAGCACCCGTAAAAAGACGCGCACTTCAAACCCGAAAGCTTGCGGGTGACTCGCTTCTGCACCTCGTCGAGCCCGTAATCTGCAACGATCGCCCACAACAGATGTTTCACCTCGGTACTGCCTTTGTAAGGCGAACAGCCTTGTTTTTCCAGTAAACCGTTGACTTTTTCTATGTAGTTGGGATCGGTTTTCTGAGATTCCTTGAGGCGATCGTCCACATGACCGATTACCCCTTGACAAGTGCTGCAATGTGTCAGCAAAGGCAGATTCAGTTCCTCAGCCAAAGCAATATTGCGAGCGTTGACAGTATCTTCGAGTAACTGCGAATCTTCCTTGAAAGTGCCAGAACCGCAGCAGGAAGCTTTTTTGAGTTCCACCAGTTCAATCCCCAAGGCTTGAGTCAGCGCTTGGGTAGACAGGTAAAGTTCACGGGCCGCCCCTTGGGGAACGCAACCGGGAAAGTAAGCATATTTGAGATTTGGGGATGGCATAATTGTTTCTGCAGGGGACACAAGGTTCGGGACAAGAAACTTGAGCGATCGAAGTCGGGAGGCTTCCTGCTTAGTTTTCCCTCTTTATAATTAACGTATCACCGCCTAGCTAGGAGCCAATTGTCAGCTTTTCTCAAGCATTTTGAGTTGAAGACTGACAATCAAGCATCCAGGATACAAGCCCCCGGATTCATTCCGAAAGCAGACTCAGGACCCAGAAATAAAAAACCTGTATCCGAGAAACTTGCCCTCCGAATTTATCCGTGGAGTCAATGCTTCAATCTAAAATCTAAAATCTAAAATCTAAAATCGATTGACGCACCATCGACCCAAAATTCCGGTTCCTCAACGTTATCAGGTTGCTAAACGAGATGATTGATTGTGGGCTATGGGTTTTTTCCTTAGTCGTAGGGTTGCTGCGATCGTCCGTGTCCCAATTGTCGCTGGCCCGTGTCACTTAGAAAAGCGGCCAGCCTTTCTCTTGCCGATACCCCTTTCGGATAAGATTAGATACGCAGCAACCAATGAGGACACGAGGTTATGAGTCAAGACGACATTTTTGCTAGAGTCAAGAAAATTGTGGCTGATCAATTGGAAGTCGATCCAAGCGAAGTCAAGCCCGAAGCCAACTTTGCTAACGATTTAGGAGCAGATTCCTTAGATACAGTAGAGCTGGTCATGGCCTTGGAAGAAGAGTTTGATATTGAAATTCCCGACGAAGCAGCCGAAGGAATTACTACAGTTCAAGCTTCTGTAGATTTCATCAGCAGCCAACTTGCAGCTCCAAAAGCATAAAATACCTGTCTTTTCCCCTAAGAGGAGAGAAGTTAGAAAACTGGAAACTCCTCTTTTGTTCTGCGTTCTGGGTGTTTAATTTTTTGAAACTGAAATCATGACAAATTTAGAGCGTAAGCGCGTTGTTATCACGGGTCTCGGCGCGATTACACCGATCGGCAATACCTTGTCCGAATATTGGGACGGGTTGCTTGCCGGGAAGAATGGTATAGGCCCGATCACCTTATTCGACCCGTCGCGGCACGACTGCCGCTTTGCCGCAGAGGTGAAGGGTTACGACCCACACGACTATTTAGAGCGCAAGGAAGCAAAGCGGATGGATCGCTTTGCTCAATTTGGGGTATCAGCGAGCAAGCAAGCTCTTGCTGATGCGAAGTTTGAGATTAACGACCTGAACGCAGAACAGGTGGGTGTCATTCTTGGCACTGGCATTGGCGGGCTGAAGGTTTTAGAAGACCAGCAAGAGATATATCTGACTCGCGGCCCCGATCGATGCAGCCCGTTTATGATTCCCATGATGATTGCGAATATGGCCGCGGGCCTGACGGCGATTCACACGGGCGCTAAAGGGCCAAACTCTTGTACGGTGACGGCCTGCGCTGCCGGGTCAAATGCCGTGGGCGATGCGTTTCGCTTAGTTCAGGGGGGTTACGCCCAAGCAATGATTTGTGGCGGTACAGAAGCTGCGGTGACACCTTTGTGCGTGGCGGGTTTTGCTGCGGCGAGGGCGCTTTCGACTCGCAACGATGACCCGACTCATGCTTCTCGTCCGTTCGATCGCGATCGTGATGGTTTTGTCGTCGGCGAAGGTGCTGGCATTCTGATTCTAGAAGAAATGGAACACGCTCTGGCGCGTGGCGCGAAGATTTACGCAGAAATCGTCGGCTACGGTTTAACTTGCGATGCGTATCACATGACTTCTCCAGTACCGGGGGGGAACGGTGCGTCGCGGGCGATGGCTTTAGCGCTCAAGGATGCGGGTTTGACGCCGGATCAAGTGAGCTATATCAACGCTCACGGCACGAGCACGCTTCCCAACGATTCTACTGAAACAAAAGCGATTAAGCAGACTTTGGGAGACCACGCTTACAAAGTAGCAATTAGTTCTACCAAGTCGATGACCGGCCATCTTTTGGGCGGTTCTGGGGGCATTGAGGCGGTGGCGACGGTAATGTCGATCGCCAATGACAAAATCGCGCCGACAATTAATCTGGAAAATCCCGATCCTGAGTGCGATTTGGACTATGTTCCTCATACAAGCCGCGATCTAAAAGTTGATGTGGCGCTGTCGAATTCCTTTGGATTTGGCGGCCACAACGTGACTCTGGCATTCAAGAAGTTTGTTCAGTAACGGGCAATTAGAAAGTCGAGATTTAAAAGGTGAAAAATTAATTTTTCACCTTTTATTTTTAGATTGGGCGATCGGCTATTAGCTGTAGGTGCAAATTTTAAATTATTGTAGGGTAGGCATCTTGCCTGCCCTAACCTTTCTGAAGTATAACCGGAGCGATCGTATGAATCAACCAATTATTCGATTTCTGACAACCAAGAATTATAAAAATCTACAGTTAGATCCATCTGTAAATTTAAACAACCTTAATATATTTATCGGCTCAAACGGTTCAGGCAAAAGCAATTTCATCAGTTGTTTAAAATTTTTAAAAGATTGCCTAATAGCTATTCCCGATGAAAATCGCGGCGTGAGTAGTTTTGAGGATGCTATTTCTAAATTGGGCGGTGATAAAATCTTAGATGTCAATGTTGAAAGTCCGGCAAAGGTCAGTATGGCCTACTGTTTTTCGCAAATTAACCAAAGTGGTAATCTTCAAAAAGACAGCGCAATTTTTGATTTCAAACTTTATACCGATCGAGAAAAAGTAAGGGCGAGCATCTCTGAAGAATATCTATATGGTGGAGAAGATTTGCAGGAAACTTGCAGCAGGCAACCTTTCTATTACTATAAATTCCATAACAGAGAATTAGGGCAAGGAGTTTTATCTGTTTACAATTTTCCCGGTCAAGAGCCAACTCAGTTTGAACCTTTAGATAACATTCCTACAAATTCTTTTGGTTTGCTGATAATTCCCATACTCCTTGAAAATAGTCAATTGCCACCAGAAAATACACCTATTTACAAAATTAGAAGAGAATTAATTGAATTTATTTCAAAATGGCAATTTTATAATGCCAACAACATGAACTTGAGTTTAATTAGAACCGCAGAACCTAAAATAGGTGGCAGTGATATTTACCTATCTGCATCGGGAGATAATCTGCCTTTAGTCTTGTACAATTTAAACCAAAAATCTATCAATTTTGAAGATAGCATTAACGAGGCAATGAAGTCCATCCTGCCAAAAACTCGTCGCCTTAGAGCTTTACCTTCTGGTCGCCTATCTCTCACTGTAGAATGGTATTTTGAAGGTATTGATGATGAAGCATTCTACCTAAATGAAATGTCGGATGGAACTGTCAGGATGCTTTGTTGGGCAACTATATTACATTCTCCACTCCTTCCTTCTTTGATAGTCATTGATGAACCTGAATTAGGATTGCACGTCTCGTGGATGCCAATTTTAGCTGAGTGGATTAAAAAAGCTGCCACCAGAACTCAGATAATTATTACCACACATAGTCCCGACCTTTTAGATCACTTTACCGATCGTTTAGAGAATGTTCTTTGTTTTTATCCCGAAAACAGAACGTATTTCTCAGTCAAATCTCTTTCAAAAGAACTGCTGGAGCCAAAACTTGAAGAGGGATGGCAATTGGGCGACTTATACCGTGTTGGCGATCCAAGTATTGGAGGATGGCCGTGGTAGTGTGGGTTTTCTCTGGTGGCGGTGAGGCTGAGGTTAGAGGATTCTTTCCTTTTTTAGAAAAAACTTTTCCGGGCTGTAGATTTGAACGAAAAACACCAGTTCGTCAAAAACCCGGCCCTAAAGCTAATAAAGCAGGTAGTTATGGAAGAACAGGTCAAAGCTTAATCGAGCAAATAAAGCAAGAATTACCGATCGCCTTAAAAGCAGAACCAAATAAATGCGACCTGATTTTAGTTTTTGATGATTTGGATTGTCGTGATTATCAGACACAAAAATCAAAAATATTGGCAGAGTTATCAAAAATACCAGAATGTGCCGCTCTCAACAAATTTGTTGGGTTTGCCGCGCCAGAAATCGAAGCTTGGATTATTGCTGATTGGAATAATTCAATAGCTAAAAATTCAGATTTTCGAGGCAGAAGACATGAACGGATGCGTTGGTGGCTGAGTACACAAAGAAAAGTTTCTTTTGAGAATCCAGAATCGTTTAGTGAATATGATTCTGATAAAGATAGCTGCCGAGAAAAGCTATCAGAGATATTAATTGCTTCAACAATTGTTGAACATGAGAGTAATCTCGATAAAGCACGCTTTTCTAAAGGAGCTCATACTCCTTTGCTATTGAGAGAAATCGAGCCGAATGAAGTCCAGAAAAAATGTCCGTTATTTCGCGAACTCTATAACTATCTCAATAATTTTTGTCGTTGTCCATAAAGGGTCAGATAAAAATTTATTGAGGTAAACTGTAAGCCAACTTTTGCCAAGCATTAGTAGTGTTAAATTAGATTTTCCCCAAACAAAAAGCGCCCCTATTTCTAGGAGCGCTATTTGTTAATCAAAAACTAAAACTTAGCCATTGATAGAAGGAGCAACCATTGCTACTGGGGTGACTTCACTAGCAGCCAAGTCGAGAGGGAAGTTGTGAGCATTGCGCTCGTGCATTACTTCCATACCCAAGTTAGCGCGGTTGATCACATCAGCCCAAGTATTGATGACACGACCTTGCGAGTCGATAATCGATTGGTTGAAGTTGAAACCGTTCAAGTTGAAAGCCATCGTGGAGATACCCAAAGCGGTAAACCAGATGCCTACTACTGGCCATGCACCTAACAAGAAGTGCAAAGAACGGCTGTTGTTGAAAGAAGCGTATTGGAAAATCAAACGACCGAAGTAGCCGTGGGCTGCAACGATGTTGTAGGTTTCTTCTTCTTGACCGAATTTGTAACCGTAGTTTTGCGATTCGGTTTCGGTTGTTTCACGAACCAAGGAAGATGTTACCAAGGAACCGTGCATGGCGGAGAACAAAGAACCACCGAAGACACCAGCAACTCCCAACATGTGGAACGGGTGCATCAGGATGTTGTGCTCGGCTTGGAACACGATCATGAAGTTGAATGTACCGGAGATACCCAAAGGCATACCGTCAGAGAACGAACCTTGTCCGATTGGGTAGATCAAGAATACTGCGGTTGCTGCTGCAACTGGTGCAGAGTAAGCGACGCAGATCCAAGGACGCATACCTAAGCGGTAGGACAATTCCCATTCACGACCCATGTAGCAAAATACACCGATCAGGAAGTGGAAAATTACCAATTGGTAAGGGCCGCCGTTGTACAACCACTCATCTAAGGAAGCTGCTTCCCAGATTGGGTAGAAGTGCAAGCCAATGGCATTAGATGAAGGAACAACAGCACCTGTGATGATGTTGTTACCGTACATTAAGGAACCTGCTACTGGTTCACGGATGCCGTCGATGTCCACAGGAGGAGCAGCGATGAAGGCGATGATGTAGCAGATGGTGGCGCTGAGCAAGGTAGGAATCATCAAGACGCCGAACCAACCGATGTAAATGCGGTTGTCTGTGCTTGTGACCCACTCACAAAAGCGTTCCCAGACGTTGGCGCTTTCGCGCTGCTGTAAGGTTGTTGTCATGGTTTTATGATTGCTGTATTTGGTTGTCAATGTTCGGATGATGTTTCTATTATTAACGGTATTGTTAACGTTTGTAAAGGGGTGTAGCGACAGTTAAACTGATGACTGTGATTAGGAAAGCTGATGAGAGGAGAGGCAGGGCCGTAGCACGGGCGAGGGCCCGACGCCATCGCCAGGGGTTTTGTTAAGAAAGTTGAGGGTTTTGCTTTCTGTATGTCAGCTCGTGATACCTTTCTAAAACCTGAAAGCGGGAAAGTCCGGTGCAATTCCGGCGCTGTGCCGCAACTGTAAAAGTCAGAATGCCGATTTCGGGGGCGCTTTGTGGGCGTTTACTTTTGGATTCCCTGCGTAGCACGGGGAGGAGATTATTTGTTAGCTTTGACTGATTTGCCGACTTGTCCGGGTTTATTTTACGGTTCCCAAGCCCGAGACGGAGTTTTATCGAGAATGCGGATTCCTGGGGGAATTTTAAACGCGCAGCAGTGTCGGACGATCGCCGATTTGTCAGATCAATACAGTACCGGCTGTTTGCAAGTGACAAATCGGGCAAATTTGCAAATCCGAGAAGTGAACTCGGAAATTGCCCCGGAAGTCTGGAACCGCTTGCAGGAATTGGGGATAGCCTCTCGCCGCGTTGAAGTTGACCCGATTCGCAATATTATGGCAAGCCCGACAGCAGGGATCGATCGCCAGCAGTTACTCGATACTCGCCCGCTAGTGAAAGCTTGGGATGATTACCTGCAAACACATTCCGAGTTGTCGGAACTTTCGCCTAAGTTCAGTATTGGCTTCGACGGCGGGGAATCGGTTTCGATCCAGGCTTTACGCAACGATATTTTATTAGCTGCTGAAGGGCCTTCAACCCAATCAGAAATCGTTTTTCGGCTGCATTTAAACGGCGATACAGGAATTTTAATCCAAGAATCGCAATGTATTTCAGTATTAGCCGCCCTCGCTAGCACCTATGTTGAATACACCAAAAATCGACCTCGAATTGATGGCAAAAAACCGCGTTTGCGTCACCTGCTGGCAGATTGGGGCACTGAAAGTTATCTAGAAAAAGTACAGCAGAATTTACCATTTTTATGGCAATTCACATCTTGTACCTTTCCCAAAAACAGGCAAGATGCCTGTTCCACAAAGAGTGAATTTCCTTGTGGGGTGGGCATCTTGCCCGCCCGATCGATCGCCTTTCCCAAAAACAGGCAAGATGCCTGTTCCACAAAGAGTGAATTTCCTTGTGGGGTGGGCATCTTGCCCGCCCGA
>NZ_JAUBTV010000002.1:149996-218787 GCF_036705145.1 Microcoleus sp. B5-D4
TCGATCGACTCATCTGCAAGGGCGATCGAACAATCCCGACATCTCGGCATTCATCCTCAGCGACAGTCCGGTTTCTCCTACATGGGAATTGCACTGCCTCTCGGTAGGCTAGAATCAAAGCAACTGCTGAATTTGGCAAATTTAGCCCAAAATCTAGCCAGCGGTACCCTGAGACTTACGCCGTGGCAAAATCTGTTGATTTCTGATATCCCCAACTCCCAGCTTTTTGAGGTAAAACAGCAAATCGCCGATTTGGGATTGCACTCGTCGGCGACTCGCCTAGATTCGTGCTTGGTGGCTTGTGCGGGCAGCACCGGCTGTGCGTCGGCGGCGACAGATACTCAAAGTCACGCCCTAGCAATGGTGAGGGATTTAGCGCAAAAATTGACGATCGACCTGCCGATTAACATTCATTTCAGCGGTTGCCAAAAGTCCTGCGCCCAGCACCAGCCAATTGATATCACGCTGGTGGGAATTCAGATTGAGCGAGGACACGAGACGATCGAAGGTTACGACATTTATGCGGGTAGAAAAGATTTGCCCTTCGGACGACCAATTTTTCCGGCGGTGAGTTGGGCCGAGATGCCCGGTGCGATCGAGCGAATGTTGCAGGTATATCAGCGGTTTCGAGAGCCTTGGGAGTCATTTGGTGAGTTTGTCGATCGGCAGGCGATCGACAAATTGCAGGAATTGTTGAGTACCGAAAATCGGAATTGAAAGTGAAAAAATATCCCATGAAAACAGACAATTTTTAATTATTTCTCTTTCTATATTTCTTGATATTTCTTCCTTCGCGTCCTACCCTTTGGGAACGGCTTCGCCGAACGCGCCTTCGCGGTTCATTCAAAAAATCTATTTCACAAATCCCACAAAATTCCCATAGCAGTTTTAAACAATGATTGACTACATTCGAGACGGAACAGAAATCTACATTAAATCCTTCGCCACAATTCGAGCCGAAGCAGATTTGTCAAGCTTGCCGCCCGATTTAGAATCGGTAGCCGTGCGACTAATTCACAGTTGCGGCATGACCGATATTGTTGCAGATTTAGCAGCTTCGCCCGGTGCCGCCACCTGCGGACGCCAAGCCCTCGCCGCAGGTGCGCCGATTCTGTGCGATGCCCGGATGGTGGCCGAAGGCATCACTCGCAAACGCCTTCCCGCTGACAATCCGGTGATTTGCACCCTCTGGCATTCCGAAATCCCGGAGTTGGCGCGACAAATGGGAAATACTCGATCGGCCGCGGCCCTGGATTTATGGCTAGACAACTTGCAGGGTGCGGTTGTGGCAATTGGCAATGCCCCGACAGCTTTGTTCCGACTACTGGAAATGCTGGATGCCGGAGCACCCAAACCGGCTTTAATTCTGGGTTTCCCGGTAGGATTTGTCGGGGCCGCCGAATCCAAAGCCGAACTGGCCGCCAACAGTCGGGGAGTGCCATTTATTACGTTGCACGGGCGGCGCGGTGGCAGTGCAATGGCAACGGCGGCTGTGAATGCGTTAGCGAAAAAGGATGAATTATGACTAAGGCTACTGGTAAATTGTACGGTTTGGGTATTGGCCCTGGCGATCCAGAGTTGATTACTTTGAAAGCTTATCGGATTTTGCAATCGGTGCCGGTGATTGCCTATCCGGCGATGGAAAATGGTAAGGTGCTGGCGCGGGCGATCGTCGCAGATTATCTGCGCCCGGAGCAAATTGAGATTCCGATGCCGTTGCCTTTTAGTCCGACGCGATCGTCTCAACCTTATTATGATATTGCTGCCGAGAAAATTGCCGCACATCTGAGCGAGGGACAGGATGTGGCGGTGCTATGTGAGGGCGAACCTTTTCTCTACGGCTCGTTTATGTATCTATTCAACCGTTTGTCGGGGAGATTTACGACGGAAGTTGTGCCGGGAATTTCTTCGACAATGGCTAGTGCGGCTGCGCTGGGAGTGCCACTAACTTATCGTAACGATGTGTTAAGTATTATGCCTGCGACGCTGGATGCTGAGGTTTTGCGCGATCGACTGGCGGTTGTTGATGCTGCTGTGATTATTAAACTGGGGCGGCATTTTGCGAAAGTCCGGGACGTACTGATTGAGTTGGGACAGTTCGATCGAGCATTGTATATAGAACGCGCAACTATGCCGAATCAGCGAATTCGGGCGATCGCAGATGTCGAACCCGCTGAAGTTCCCTATTGGGCTCTCATTATGATACCTAGCCAGCAGAAGTCTGTATCTTAATATTTCCATGCCTGAAGGCGACGCGCTTCCAGGCTTTACCTACTTTTTGTCCATTCTTTCCCATTTATCCACCATTCCTGCTATTGATAAGTCAATCTTATACATATCATCAGTTAATCTGTTGTTAAAAAACTTTACAAACCTGAGAATATGCTTTATGTTTATTTACATGGCGGAACACAAAGCCGTCACGAACATTGAAAACCAAATAAAGCAATCATAAACAAATGACAACAACCTTACAGCAGCGCGAAAGCGCCAATGTCTGGGAACGCTTTTGTGAGTGGGTCACAAGCACCGACAACCGCATTTACATCGGTTGGTTCGGCGTCTTGATGATTCCTACCTTGCTCAGCGCCACCATCTGCTACATCATCGCCTTCATCGCTGCTCCTCCAGTGGACATCGACGGCATCCGTGAACCAGTAGCAGGTTCCTTGATGTACGGTAACAACATCATCACAGGTGCTGTTGTTCCTTCATCCAACGCAATTGGTCTTCACTTCTACCCAATCTGGGAAGCAGCTTCCTTAGATGAGTGGTTGTACAACGGCGGCCCTTACCAATTGGTAATTTTCCACTTCCTGATCGGTGTATTTTGCTACATGGGTCGTGAATGGGAATTGTCCTACCGCTTAGGTATGCGTCCTTGGATCTGCGTCGCTTACTCTGCACCAGTTGCAGCAGCAACCGCAGTATTCTTGATCTACCCGATCGGACAAGGCAGCTTTTCTGACGGTATGCCCTTGGGTATCTCCGGTACATTCAACTTCATGATCGTGTTCCAAGCTGAGCACAACATCCTGATGCACCCCTTCCACATGTTGGGAGTTGCTGGTGTCTTCGGTGGTAGCTTGTTCTCCGCCATGCACGGTTCCTTGGTAACATCCTCTTTGGTTCGTGAAACAACCGAAACCGAATCACAAAACTACGGTTACAAATTCGGTCAAGAAGAAGAAACCTACAACATCGTTGCAGCCCACGGCTACTTCGGTCGTTTGATTTTCCAATACGCTTCTTTCAACAACAGCCGTTCTTTGCACTTCTTGTTAGGTGCATGGCCAGTTGTCGGTATCTGGTTTACCGCTTTGGGTATCTCCACGATGGCTTTCAACTTGAACGGTTTCAACTTCAACCAATCGATTATCGACTCTCAAGGTCGTGTCATCAATACTTGGGCTGATGTCATCAACCGCGCTAACTTGGGTATGGAAGTAATGCACGAGCGCAATGCTCACAACTTCCCGCTTGACTTGGCTGCTAGTGAAGTCACCCCAGTAGCTTTGGTTGCTCCTTCTATCAACGGTTAATTTTTAACTTGAGATTGACAAAAAGCGCTCCTAGAAATAGGGGCGCTTTTTGTTTGGGAAAAAATATTTTGCGATGACTCGGCGGTTGAAACCGCGTCTACACAAACGAAGTCCGCCTCCGCGGACTAAAGAATAGAATATTACGATAGACTCCAAATTTTTGAAGTCGTATATTATGGAAAAATGATTGTGAAAGGTAAGTCAGATGGTTGTCGCAATTTCTAAAGCAGGATTGGGTAAAGGTGCGGCCTTCCTGTCAAACGTGACATGGGAGACTCTGGAAAAATTGGATGCTGATTTGGCGGACACTGGGGCGCGTTTAACTTATTTGGATGGGTGTTTAGAAATTATGGCTCCTTTATCTGAGGCCCACGAAGAACCTAAAAACACTTTAGGCCAGCTTTTAGAAATTTATATGCGGATGAGAAATATTCGTTTCTACGGGCGCGGCAGTACAACCATCGGGATGAAGGAATTGGGCGCACGGAAGGAACCAGATGAGTCTTACTGTTTGGGTACGCGCAAGTCAGTTCCAGATTTGGCGATCGAGGTGACAGTGACGAGTGGTGGAATTGATACGCTGGAAATCTATCGTCGGGTTGGAGTGCAGGAGGTTTGGTTTTGGGAGGATGGTGTAATTTCGGTTTATTGTTTGCGTCCAACGGGGTATGAGTTGGTGAGTAAGAGTGAACTGTTGGCGGATTTGGATTTGCGATCGATCGAGTTCTATTCGCGTATGGCAGACCAATATGATGCGGTGAATGCTTTTATGCGATCGTTGTAGAAGTTGAGAAGAGCGATTAAAAAAATCCTGCTTTCCCCTCACATTTTGCCTTGGCGGGAGTTTGTTTCCCAGCAGTTTCAGTTCCCGGATTTCGGTAGTTTTGCAGCAGCAATTGGGGCAAAAAGTAGTCACGTAGTTCACGTAAACTCACCGGGACTCCAACATTTCCTCAACTGTCAAGCCAATATCAATTGCAATCCGCTGAAGCAATCGAGGTGATATATCACGCCCTTTATGAAAAGGAACAGTAGTTCCTCGCCCATCTTGATGACGGAACTGCTTATGTGAGCCTTTTTGACGCACCTCTACAAAGTCAAGGTTCTCTAGTATGCGGACTATTTCCTGTGGTTTCAGAACTGGGATATTGCTCATGTTTATCGGATCACAATCTGTTGTGTACCTATAAACTCAGTCTGAATGACGAGAGTATCATCTTCTAGGAGCATCTCAATTACCTCACGCAGATTCTCGTGTAACTCATCCAAGGTTTCTCCCTGGGAATGCGCCCCAGGAAATCCAGGAATATAACCAACGTAAAGCTTGGTCTCAGAATCTTTTTCGATTATAGCGGTAAATGTTTTCATAAGATTTGCTTTCTATTCGTTAAATGTAAGAAATGTAATCTCTCATAGATTATATAATATTTCACCTGCACTGAATGTATGCTTTGAATACGGGATTGAGGAAAAAGAGCGATCGCCCTCCTACTAACACTTTTTCCACTAAGCCACGTCGCGCTAAAGATTGTATAGCTTGCCAAAATTCTGGTTGGGATAATTCACTATCAGTAGCTTTTCGGGAAATATCTACAGTTTCATTTTGAGTTGCTAACCAGTATAATGCCTTTTTTTCTGAGCCTGATAAACGCTCTAGGTGAGAGTCTAAGATGGGTTATAAGTCACCTACAAATAAATCATTTACATCGGATAAAAACAGGGAAACGCTACCATCAAATAACTCCAAAATAGTTGCAGCAATGATATTTAGCCAGGAAGGATGACCTTGATAAAGGGCGATCAAGTCTGACCATTTTTCCTCATCGACTAATCCTTTTTGTTGAAAAATTTCTGCGGCTTGTTGTCCTAACCCTTTGAGGTGTAAGCTTCGGGTGGAGAGGTTCTCGGCTTCTAAATTCGCGAGTTCTTTGGGTTTTTCCCAACTGAGGAGGATTAAACAACTCTGATGAGAGGATGTGGCAATTTGTTTAAAAAATTTGCCATAATCTTCATAGCCTGCTAAATATTGACCTGCTAATTGACTGCTACTAAAAATATTCTGTACGTCATCAAGAATTACTAGACAGCGAGAAGATCGGAAATAATCGATGATTGTGGGTAATGGGGGTTGTTGCGATCGCCCAAAAAATTGCTTGAGTTCGGTTTCGAGGGTGGAAAGTGTGGGAGTGTGGGTGAGACTTAACCAAATAATATAATCAAATTCAGTTTGAATTTGTTCGATGAGTTTGAGGGCGATCGCGCTTTTGCCAATTCCACTTAAGCCGTAGACGGTAATTAAGCGGGTGTGGGCTTGTAAAATCCATTGTTTGAGGGTGGAGAGTTCTGAGGTGCGATCGTAAAAGTAAGGGAGTTCGGGTGCGTCTGTTAAATCGATTATGGGCGATCGGGCTTGATTTTGGGGAGATTCAGGGGGAAAGGGCGAGGGCGTTTCTGTATCTTTGATAGTTTGTAGAAATTCACCGCAAATATTAACATTATCAATTTGTAAACAATCTCCCCAATGGGCAACTTGAGAAACACGATATTTTTTCTCTAACTTGGAACGAAAGTTAAATTTATTAAGATCTTCTCCTAATTCCTCACGCAACTTTTCCCATAACTTAGCCGCTTCTTTTTTAACGTGAGATTCACTACAATTAAACTCTTTAGCTATTTGAGGATATTTTTGCCTTTGCCAAACACCCGTTAATATTGCTTCCTGTAGGGGTGTGAGATGTTCTCCAGTTTTATCAACACTCAAATTATTCGCCCATTCTACAACATCTTTAACATTCATGGGTCAGGGTTGAATGAGGTTTACTGAACTATATCCTACTAAATCCTACTTTGTCAACCGATTTATACTAAGTTCTACTAAATACCTTCAGGATGGTTAAAAATTTAGGGTGCTAAATCCAACCGTTTTGAGTTGTCATATCTCAGGTAAATGTTGCAAACTATAAATTAGTTTAAATAGTTAGGAGGGTATGTATTATGGATTTTTTATTTGCCATACCAAGTTTTATTCTCCACTTGATATCAAGTTTATTTGCTTGGGTTTTCAGTGTCCTATCGGGAATTGTAGGTATTTTTCTATTGCCCGTTAAGCTCGTGTGGGGATTATTAATGGGGGTTGGTAAAACACTAATTTCAATAATATTATTACCAACTTTATTATTTTCCCACCCAGGAGAAATCTCATCATCGCAACCTGTTGTCGCCACAACTCCTACAATTCCTAATAACAATCTTGAACAAATATTCAATGAAATAAAGCGGCTAGAATTCGCAGGCAGAAATATGGAGCCTTTGAGAACTAAAGAAAAATTAGGACAGTGCGGTGACAAAATGCGAGAATACAAAGCTCAAGCAGAAAATTTAATTAATAAAACGAATGCCCTACCTATAAAATATAAGATAACATTAGGATCGGCAGCTATAAGACTCGATTCTTGCGTGTCTTGCACAACTGATGCCAAACAACAATGCGAAATGGTTCGAGTTGATATCAGTGATTACCAATCAATGATGAATGAAGAGTAAGAAACAACCAGTATTAAGCTGTTAAGCATTTAAACTGGGTATGAGCAAAACGCCAAACGCTTACACCTTAATCTTGACAGCAAATCGGAATAAGTGATTTAAATGCACAACAGCTTAGTAGAGTGCGTCATATGTATATAAATTTTCGATTAAACAGATCGATTATAGCAGGTGACACACTCTACTAAGTAAAACTAACGTCGATAGAGAGTGCCATCAGGCATTTTTGCACCGTTGAGATTTGCTTGTCTCAAGTCTGCACCACTCAGGTTAGCTTGCTGTAAGTTGCTACCAGTAAAGTTTGCTTTTTGTAAGTCAACTCCACTTAAGTCTACTGCACTCAACTTGTTTGCTAGTAAATTTAGTAAATCTTGACTATTTAGCGTGGAACTTCGCCATAAAGCGCTGTTATTTAAATGTAGCTGAATTAACCCTAGTAATTCGTCCTTACTAAGATTTACCTGATTAGGATCGCTTTTGATTAAGTTAATTAAATCATGCTGATCTAACTTAGAATTGACGAGCTTCTGTACGTCTTGCTGGCTGAAGTTAACTTTATTCCAGTCTAACCCACTGAAATCCAAGTTACTAGGGTCAGCTTTGATAAAATTGACTAAATCTTGCTTGCTCAAGTTAGCTTTAACTATCTTGATTGAATCTTCCTTACTCAACTTAATTTTACTCCAGTCAAATCCCTGAAAATCTAAGTTGCCAGGGTTTTTAACTTTGCTGATTTTGACTTCACTCAAGTCAGCACCTGTTAAGTCTACGCCCGTCAAATTTGCACCACTCAAATCTGATCTTCTCAAATCAGCATTATGCAGGTTAACACCTTGTAGATTCTTACCACTGAGGTTAGCACCTGGTTTGATTTCGGTTTCATTGGCTACTGCATTGCTCGTAGATTCTTTACTGCCACAAGTTCCTTGTCCGAAAACTAAAAAGCAATCAGTTTTTTTAGTTACATTAGGTTGAGTTCCTTCTGCTCGGACTTTTTCAGGGTGCATCAAGAGGATTCCCACACAGCAAAATATGACAATTAAAAACTTGCTCGTCAACTTTTTAGCCATTGTCATTTGAGGTAGCATCGTAAATTTTATCCGATAGTGAGTTTGACAGAAATTGAGACCGATATGATATTTGCTAGTCTAACAGCAAAACAGGGAAACGGCCCGCGAACGGGCTACTTTTTTAAAGTATACTTTCCCTAAATAGTATCTCCACATTTAACTAGCGAGGCCCAGCTTCAATTGCAGAATTGGCTATTTGAATGAGCGTTTCCTCTCGCCCATTCTTCATGGTTACTCGGTACAAAACGCCTTGATACTGCCATTCAACTAAGGCCGTGCAGTAAGCACCGCAGCCATTAGAAAAAACTCCTTGTGTTCGGCCGGCTAATTTAATGGTTTTGAATTCACTCCTAAATCCTCTAGGCGGTGCTTGGGCTGGTTCTCCACCTCTTTCTGCTGAGATACTCCCGATATAGCAAGGCGTACTGCTGCAATTAGGTATGTGGCCCATTTCAACACTATAGCCATTTGTTTCTACTCGGTTTTTAAAGTAAATTTTTTCTGAGAATGGAAGCTGACTGGGGAGAAAAATTGGTACTCTTGTCTTACCTTCAATCTGTGATAGAATTTCACGAACTGGAAAAGAAATACTCGATCGAGAATTACCACCTTCAGAATTAGCAGACTGAGGGCGAAACCCTTGCACAAAATTTGTCCACCGCTGAATTTTATTACCAGTAATATCTAAAATTGGAATAGAACGAGTCCTGGATATTGGCCGCCCAGCCTCCCCCTGAGAATATTCGATCGCAGTACGCTCTGGTTTCCCTAAACCATAAGTATTAGCAATATCGCTAGCCAACTGACAGTTGATTCTGAATTGCCCCATATCAATTTTACCATTTCCGGCGCGGTAATACCAAGTTCTACCGCCAGCTTGGGGTATCTCCTGACAGTCCGAATATGTCACCTCAAACATCTTGGCAATATGCACGTCATAGAGGCGCAATTGACCCCCATAAGCAGATTTTGTGGTATTGGTTTCTGACACCGTAAGGGTATAAGTTCCTTCTGCGTGTTGCAATCTCATGGGAACTTGTGTTTGAGCGATCGCCCCTGGTATACCCTGAATTTGGGTTACTGCTCCCCAACTCAAAGTAACAAACCCCAAACTTGTTAGTAATAATTGTTTTGTAACTTTCATTTGTCCCTTAAAAGGTAGAGGATATTTACAGCCTATCTTCAATATAATTTAAAGCTGCGTTAATTTCTTCCTCTGTAAGCTCAAACAATCCTCTGATAAACTTAGGCGGATATTGAGCCGTCACATAGTCCATGATGTCGTAGATAGTGATGCGCGTACCTGCGATCGTCAGTCCTCTTTCTGTACGGATGATAGCTGTTTGTTCGTTGGATATGGTTGTCATCTCTATAGCCTCCTACAAGTTATCTCTATATTACTAGCTGATTAATTCCCAGCCCTAGATGTGCTATCGCTAAAGTTGTATTCGCCAATAGCCGATCAATATGATGCGGTGAATGCTTTTATGCAATTGATGTAGAAATTGAGAAGAGTGCAGCACAAGCATTGTTAACTTTCATTAGAAGTGTCACCATATCGCCCTTAAAAATTAATCCGGCGGTAGACTTCCGACATCGGAAGTTCTATATTTAAACTGTGCAGGACGATCGCCCGATCGAGCCGATCGCAAACTTGCCATTGCCAGCGATCGCTACTTGGGCGATCGCCATTATAATATTGCTCAATATAGGGTTCAGCTTGACTAACCAGCAAATATTCACAAAAACTAGCAAGAGAGCGATATTTTCTGAACTTGTCACCTCGATCGTAGCCTTCAGTAGAGGGGGAAAGAACCTCAACAATCAGTAAAGGATTGAGAATTTCATCCGTGCGATCGCCATTGAATTCCGGTTCACCATCAATTACCATAACATCGGGATAAGTTCCATGATTGAAGCTAGGAATCCAAATGCGTAGATCGCCGTTATAGATTTGAAAATTTGTGTCTCGCAGAGCCACGTTAAGAAAAGTCGTAATATCTACGGTAATACGGCTGTGAGCGGGAGAACCTCCTGGCATAGCGATAATCTCTCCGTTACAATATTCGTGACGTTCTTCAGCAGTTTCCTCGATCGCCCGGTATTCATCTGGAGTAAAGTGAGTCTTTGTCGCACCTGGAAGATTTGGCGGGTTGGTTTGAGTTATAACCACGATCGCACCTCCTAAATAATTAGACCTTAAATAATTATGGCTGACAGCTAGATAATTGTCTCAACCCAGAGGCGTTTTCTGGATTACATTCAAATTCCAAAAAAAACTCTCCCTGCCTTTTCCCGCTTCAGTTTCACAACCGTTAAATTCTCGCTTTCCTTTTAGTTTTAACACTCAATTGCTTAGTAAGCGATGTATAATAATGCAAAGCAAAAAGCAGATTAATTCCAAAAAACACCAAAGTTAAAACAAATGTAAAAAAAGACGTAAACGACAGCCGGGAAGTCATCGTAAACATCGCCAAAATGATTGAGCAAAGGCCAAAACCGGAAGCAAAAGAACTTAAAAGCAGCAACCGAACCTTAGACATAGTTTAATTTAAAGATTATCAGTAAAATACACTCTTGGCATCCACAGAGGAGTGCCAAATGATACTTATTACTATATAGCGGAATTGCTCAGTTCCGCCAAGCGCAAAACGACTGCTTTCCTAAAAAGGTTTGAATTATAGAGAAAAATACAGCCCGCGCTCTTGTAAACTCCTGTTGCCCAACTTAATATCAATCAAAGGAATTCCCCAGCCTCCGCAAGCATTCCACCTTTCGCCGTACAGTCACCGCAGCCGCAATCCCGCTGACAGCAAAGTATTCGCTTCCAAAACCGCGCTTGCCCTGGGATACCAAACATTGCCAAAATCCACAAACGCCGTCACCTGCAAAACTCCTTGTTTGTCGTCGGTGCGCTTGCATCGGATACCGCAACTCGGCTGAATCACAAATCCCGCTATCGGCAAGCATTGCATCCTGACGGTAGCCCTGCCATGTGTTTGAGCCCCCTATACCGAATTGTTCGATCGACAAAAGCTCTGCCCCAGCCAATTTCACACCCGATCGCACCACCAGCAGCCTCTCAGGAACCAAAAACCGCACGTAGTGCAATTGACCTCGCCACGCAAAAATCGACTGTCAGGGCTGCTGCTGCTCACCGTAGCGCCCAATGCTGCCACTTCCTGACAAAACTGCGATCGCCCCGCCAAGACATCTCTCTCCCCTCTGAGTAAAATCCTGAAACAGCCTCAGCACCGCAACCCGATTTCTGCCCCGATTATCTGCTTCCGGCGACAACGGAAAATCCTTTCCCAGCAAAGATGTATCGCTTTCTCGCCTGCAGGTACCAATACCGATCGCAATTTCTCTTCTCGGATTTTGCACGATCAGCTCGCGGTAAGTCAACTGCCAACTACTTCAAATCGATCGACTTTTATCGTACCCGGAATCTTAGCAATTCTGCAGGCTGTGTCGGTGGGGGAACAGCAGGCGGCAAAAGCTGTTCGGCTGAAAGCAAGGGTGCTGGCGGCGCGGGTTATGGGAGAGGAGCCGGATTTGGCCGTCGCGGGTTGGGAATCGGAAATTCGTGTCTGTTTTCTCCTCGGTTCGGCAATGGAGGGAGAGTTTCTGGGGCCTCACTTTGGGTCAATTGATCGAACTCCGGGATGCTATTTTCTTGCTCTTTACTGTCTCTATCTAATTCTGAACCCGAGTATAAATCACGAAGCCGATCGCGATCGTCTGCTGTTTCTTGATCTAGTTTGAATTGAGACGGTAAATGATCATGCAAAATTGGCGCTTGCACCCCTGAGTCGGTAGCAACCATCGACTCGCCAATACTTAGAGCTGATAGCAGTGCGGGGCAAATAGCGGCCATTGAAAAACCAAGCGCTAATGCCTTGAAAAACTTGATTTTACAAAAGCCTCTAGAAGATTGCACGGGCATGACAGATTAGCCATATTTGATAGTTATTTACACTTACGATCGGGCGAGACCGACGCAATTGCAAGGAATAAAACCACTCTATCACTTTTTAAACAATTAATTCCTTAACTCCATATAAAGATAGTTGACAGCAACTCTAGTTTGTGTAGTTAACAATTACTAAAAACACTCCGACCGAAAGCATCCAGGATACAAGCCCCCGGATTCATTCCGAAAGCAGACTCAGGACCGGTGAAATAAAAAACCTGTATCCGATGAAACTTGCCCCCGGAATTTATCCGTGGGGCCAATGCTTCAATTCTTTAATCTCAAATCTAAAATCTAAAATCTAAAATCGATTGACCTCCCAAGCTAGCCCTCTTGCAAGGAATAAAATTACTCTATCACTTTTTAAACACTTAATTCCTTAAATCAATATAAATATAGTTGACATAATTCCTACTTTGTGCATACGAGGATTAGTCAAAAAAACTCCGACCTCCCAAGCTAGTCCTGTAGGTCGGCGGAGCATTCTATCAAACCTGCGATCTGACAAATAGGTAAATTTTGATACAGATTACTACATTTTATTGAGCTGCGATCGCAATTCTTCCAACTCAGCGTCAATCACCGGACTCGACTCCGAGCTACTAGCTGCTGCCGTTTTACCCGCTGCTGGCAATTGACCTTGAGACACAGAACCCCCGGTCAGTTGAGCTTTCATCTGAGCCAACTCGTCGTCAACATCACCGCCGCTTTCGAGCAAGCGGAACTGTTCCTCTAAATTGCTGCCGCCGGCTGCCAATTCTGCCGAAGCCCCCGCGCGAGCTTCAATCTGCAAAACTTTTTCTTCCATGCGATCAAAAGCTGCCATTGAACTGCCAGTATTCAAGGTGCCAATGGTATTGTTGAGCTGTTCCTGAGCTTTAGCAGCGGATATTCTCGCTTTGAGCATATCCTTCTTAGTCTTAGCTTCGGAAATTTTGCTCTCCAAACCGATCAAGTTGCGCTTGAGACTTTCCACCTGAGCCGATTGCTGATCCAGACTGGCTTTCAGGGTAGCCGCCGTTTCAGCGTGAGACTTTTTGCGAACCAGCGCTTCCCGAGCCAAAGTCTCGTCTCCTTTTTGCAGGGCTAGCTGAGCGCGCTGCTGCCACTGGTTAGACTGAGATTCAGCTTGATTGTACTGAGTCTGGGTGCGCTTTTGAGTGGCGATCGCGCTGGCAACGGCCTGACGCAACTGCACCAAGTC
Organism: Microcoleus sp. B5-D4; assembly: GCF_036705145.1. Taxonomy (NCBI): domain Bacteria; kingdom Bacillati; phylum Cyanobacteriota; class Cyanophyceae; order Oscillatoriales; family Microcoleaceae; genus Microcoleus; species Microcoleus sp. B5-D4. The sequence goes on from NZ_JAUBTV010000002.1 coordinate 163,329, forward strand.
TTCCTGCATATCCGTAACAGACTGTTCTAAAATCTTTTCCGGGTCTTCAGCTTTGTTGACCAGATCGTTAAGATTGGCTTTGACGACTCGGCTAATGCGGTCAAATAATCCCATAATGCTATTTTTCCTGGGTGAGGTGTACGAAGTAGGCGGCAAGAAGGCTTGATAGCCCTAGCCCGCAGTTGTGAAATTCACTCTGGTCAGATTTTTAGTGCGATTTAGTTTTTGGCAATTTTTGCAGACAGATAAATCCAGTTTAAAGCGATCGAGTAATGTGATGCAGGCAAGCTTATTCATGCACCTACCTCTTGAGTTTAACTTCGATCCGGGAATTCCCCAACAGGCTTCGAGCCATCTCTAGCTAGGCTGTTGAGAAGTTTTTGCTCGTCCCGACTCTTGTTCTGTTGGCGGGGTTCAGGATGCGGGCGGCTCCCTCGACGGCAATTTGGGTGTATTGTGGCCCGGAAGCATTTGTGCTTTCATCGCCGCCAACTCGGTATCCACATCGTCGGCACCTTCGAGAGAGAGAAACTTCTTTTCTAAATCATTAGTTCCGAGTTCTGCGATTGCTTCGGAGCGAGCTTCTAGCTGCATGACTTTCTCTTCCATCCGTTCAAACGCGCTCAAAGCGCTGCCGGTACTGAGATTGCCCATCATTTCTTGCAGCCTTTCCGACGATGCGGCCGATCGAGCTCGGGCAATGTACATATCTTTTTTAGATTTTGCCTCGGAAATTTTACTTTCGAGCGCCCGCATATTTTCTTTAAGTTTAGTCACAACAGCCGATTGCTGATCCAGACTGGCTTTCATCGCCGTTGCCGTTTCTTGATAAGATTTCTTGCGCGTCAGAGCTTCCCGCGCCAAATTTTCCTCGCCTTTTTGCAAAGCTAGCTGCGCCCGCTGATACCATTCTGCTGCTGTAGACTCAGCTTGGGAACACTGGCGTTCGGTGCGTTTTTGAGCGGCAATAGCCCCTGCCACAGCTTGTCTGAGCTGCACTAAATCTTCCTGCATATCCATTACAGCCTGTTCCAGAATTTTTTCTGGGTCTTCGGCAGCCCCGACCAAACTGTTAATATTGGCTCGAATCACTCGCCATAGGCGATCGAATAATCCCATTTTGCCCGTCTCCCGATTTTATTAAATTTTAGATTTAGGACAGGGAATTGACAATTACAAAACCAATTTTGTGTTAGACAAAACATTCCTCATTGTCGAGCTTTGTCTAACAATTTAGTTAAAGTTTTTCACCCTTTACCTAATTTATGGCTGATAGTATTGTGGCTTCACCCCTTTTTCTTGGAGTTCTTTCGCCAAACGTTCTGCTGAGGCAGGATCGTTCAAAGCCCCCATTTGGATCTTGACACCCTTTGAGAAGTTCCGCACGTAGGCATCGGGAACAGCGGTTCTGGCTTGCTGCAGCGATTTTTCGTCGGTGTAATCGGTGACAACGTAATAGAAACCGTCGGCCGCCCGTGCAGGCCTTCCCAGCGGGGATGCGGCGGCTGGGGATGCGGCGGCTGGGGATGCGGCGGCTGGGGATGTGGCGGCAGGCTGGGCTGGGGAGGGTGTTGGAGGCAGTGTCGGCAGTGTCGGCACAGGCTGGGCGGCGCTGGGGCTGGGAGTGGGAAGCAAAGCCGTACTCAGATTGTTGAGTCCTTGTTCCCTACCTCTGGCGGGGTTGCCGTCTTCTGTAGGAATCGGCACAGCCGCGCCCGGGCCCGGAGGCGCTGGCGGAGTTGGCGGGATTGATGCTTTTGGTGACGGGGAAGGAATCGGGCTGACTGTAGGCTTGACATTGCTGAGAGTGCTCAAATCTAGCTCGACAAATTCCTTGGATACCAGATTTGGTGCTTTCGGCAGTTCCTTGGTGCTGGTATCTGAGGTGGCAGTAGAGGCGGGACTGTCGCTTGAAGAGGGTGCGTTGCGATCGAGCAAACGGTTCAGGCCGGCAATCTTAACTAGATTTGACGGGTACATGACGGCGTAGCCCAAAGCTGTGCATGACAGCAAAAACAGCAGCATCGAACTCAGTCCCAAGGGAGTTAACAAACTGGCGGCTAAACTGCGTTCTACCGTAGGCTCAGCTTTTGACTCGTCCAAACTTTCGATCAGTTTTTCGCTGGATTCGAGATAATTGTTGGGTGCGAAGGCACTGCTAGATAATTTTGTGCCACCCCTGGTAGTTGCTAGCGGGGCATCGCCCTGAGTGCCGGCAAGGGATAGGGGCAGCGATAGCGGCTGCTGGGTTTCTTCCGCAGTCTCCGGCGCCAAATTTTGGGCTAGCTGTTGCTCGGTTGTGGCTGTTTGCTTGCCGCTACGAACTGAGGGCGACACCCACTGTTCGGCGCGCCTCCTGTGCCTTCTGTATGTTGTCAGTTCTGCTTCTAGATTTACATCTAGACTCCCCAGGACTGCTTGCAAAGCAGGGTTGATTGGGGTTGAAGAGGATTGATGATTTGGGGATTCAACCGAAGAACGCTTACTCATTAGCAAAACTCCTACCGCCTCTGAATTAATAATGTTTTGATTGTAGAGATAAACAAGAAGCGTAAATTACCCAGCACGCTCCCTGAGTACAGGTACAGTGTGGGCTTTCAATAGCCCTGAAATGATCTTGCACATTGCAAAACAATCTCGAACCTTCGGGCTTATTTACGAAAGCCCCAATAGCAGCAATATTCTTACTGCCGTTTAAGTCGGCATCACCTTTCCATCCACAATGACCACAAGCAAACTTTTTGCCGTTTCTATAAGATTCACCCTTTACAGGGTGAATCTGATTGCATTTGTGGCACATTTGGCTAGTGTATCTAGGCTCCACAAACAAAATCTTTACGCTATGCTTTATAGCTTTGTAGATCAGGAATTGGCGCAACTGAAAAAATGCCCAGCTATTGCTAAGTCTCCGCTCTTTTTTTGAGCGTGGCTGCTGATTTGTGCGTTCCCTAATTCCCGTCAAATCTTCCAAAGCGATAACTTGATTTTTGTTCTTAGCCTTGGTTACGATACGGTGACTGATAGTGTGATTTACCAAGGTCTGAAAGCGCTTTTCCTTGCCCGACAACCGTTTCAACAATTCTCGACATCTACGCCGAGTGCTGCGCGTGCCTTTCGTGGCTTTTCGCTGGATATTTGCTCTCAACTTGGCATAATGATTTCTAACTTTGGTAATTTGTTTACCGCTAAATGTATCTCCATCAGAAGTAACTGCAATATCAGTCCTACCCAAGTCACAACCCAAAACTTGATTGCAAGGTGGAGGCTCGGCTGGCTGAGATTCAAGCTGAATATTAAGATAGTAACTGCCATTTTTGCGTTTGCACAAAGTAGCAGTCTTGGGGTTTTGACCTTTCAATAATCCAAGTTGGTAGTTCCCGATAGCCAGTGCAAACCTTTCCCTACCACCAGTAGTGGTCAAACTTACTGTCCAATCTTTTTCCCTAAAAGAAAAGATACGGGTATCGTAAGTGACGCTAGTAGGAGCAAAGCGGATGACTGGCTTCCCATCTTTTTTAGCTGTTTTTCTGTTGCCAGAAACCCGTCTAATAGCATGGATTGCTAGCTGTGCCGAAAGTCCAAACATATCTCTGACATCGTGATATACCAAAGATTGCATCGCCAATTCATTTGTCAGGGTTGGCGGCACAGTTTGGTTCACGTATTCACAAGCATTAGCGAACGCCTGAAGGGTCGCATCAAGTTTGAGGGACTGCTCAGGCGTTACTTGAAGTTTGCAAGATACTGTCAGGACTTGTTTCATGACAAGAGTGTATCACGTATTGAATAAATTCTGTTGCGTTTATAGATAATTTGTTCAGCTCTTGAGCCTCACGCGCATTCCTCCCGTCACTCAACGGAGTACCGTTAGAGTGCAGGACTCCTGCTGTTTTAGTTGAAAACTTGCCTATTTTATTATGATTAGCTACTTTTGGCGTCAATGCAACAGGGGCTCGCTCGTCGGCAGCTATTTTTCATTTTCATTGGAAAACTTAATTGTTGCTGTTTCCCGGAGGCTGCTTACCGACACTCTCAGCCAATTTTTGTATTCTCAGCTACCGCTTATTTGTAACCTATCATACTGGTTTGGCATTTGTACTTTTTCTTGATCCCTAACGCCTTTATAAACTTTTAACCTTTGTTTTTACCTATACAATGAGCAGCGACAGAGCTAATTGTTTCTATATATAACGAGATTATAAATAAATTATAAAATTTATTTATGCTCCGGGGATCGCTACAACCCAGACAGCATAAAGGTTGGGATGCTCTAAAACCTGCTAGCTCTACAAAGGAGAATTAGAGATGAAAATGATTTCCCTAAGAACTTTTATGCAAACCTCCTTAACTTCACCTTTAACTTCAGCTTGTGGTCACTGCCGTCACTATACCCCTGAAGGCAGACGCGGGGGTGTTTGCGCTTTACTAGGCGGCCCGGTTCAAAGTCAGTGGAAAGCTTGTACTTTAGCGGTTTCGCCTTTTAGGTCATCTTGGGAAAACATAGAAGAAATTGGACTGTGGCAAGAATCGACTCTGACGCTGCAAGATGCTACCGTCTCTCTTTCCGATCGCCATGCCTGCCAGCTTACAGGCACAACTTTAACCGAAAAATCGGCAGCAGCAGTCTCAGTTTAGTTAGTCGGCTGCCCTGCTGCTCATACCATTTTCGATTTTCGATTTTCGATAGGGGAATCACCGATCATTATCATGGTTTGGATCTGGCAAAGCAGTTTCATTCTTTTTGGCAACAGGTATCAATACTGACACTTTTGGACGACAGGGTGCATTGGGCTTTACTAACTCCGAAAAATCAGCAGCATCTACTTTAATATGAGCGAACAAAAAACTGATTTCTCCATCCAGCTATGGCAGCCAAGGATATTGACTAAAATCAGGTTGCCGTTTTTCTAAAAAGGCTTGTTTGCCTTCTGCGCCTTCCTGCGTCATATAGTACAGCAAAGTGGCATTTCCCGCCAGTTCTTGCAAACCGGCTTGACCGTCGCAGTCGGCATTAAAAGCGGATTTCAAGCAGCGAATCGCGATCGGACTTTTTTCGAGAATTTCCGCAGCCCACTGAATCCCTTCTATTTCTAGTTGTTCGACGGGCACGACGCAGTTGACTAAACCCATTTCTAGGGCTTGCTGCGCGCTGTACTGGCGACACAAAAACCAAATTTCTCTGGCTTTTTTCTGGCCGACTACTCTGGCGAGATAGCTAGCTCCGAAACCACCGTCGAAACTGCCGACTTTGGGGCCGGTCTGTCCGAAAATAGCATTGTCAGCAGCGATCGTCAAGTCGCAAATTAAGTGCAGAACGTGACCCCCTCCAATTGCGTAGCCTGCAACTAAAGCAATTACAACTTTGGGCATAGATCGAATCAACTTCTGCAAGTCGAGCACGTTCAACCGGGGTATGCCACCTTCGTCTACATATCCCGCCGAGCCCCGCACGCTTTGGTCGCCGCCGGCACAAAAGGCGTATTTGCCGTCTGTATGAGGCCCCGCACCGGTGAAAAGGACAACGCCGATTTTTGTGTCTTCGCGGGCATCAGTAAAGGCATCGCACAGTTCCAGAACTGTTTTGGGACGGAAAGCGTTCCGTTTGTGAGGTCGATTGATGGTAATTTTGGCGGTGCCACCACTTTTGTGATACAGAATGTCTTCGTAGGTTTTGGCGGTTTGCCATTCAATTTGCATAATCAATCAATTTGAGATTGGAGATTGAGCTGAGTCAATCAAGGCAGCGACAAGTCGCTTTTAGATTTTAGAGGCATTCGGTTCAATGGGATAGAAGGGTCGATCGACTGTTGCAAAAAAAAATAAAGCGGGACTTAGGCAGAAACCAGGTTTTTGAGCAACATACGCCGTGCAGCGCTCTTGGTAGGGTTTAAACAACCCGGTTTTTGACGGTAAGAGCGCGCAAGTCCCGTCTCAAATGGAAACAGCGTCAAATCCTCGAAATCCTCTCTCACTAATGTTTACTGCCCCAAAACTTATATGCGCTGGATTATTTGCGGAGTAAAATACTCAGCAAGTGCTTTGCTGCTTTGCCAAATACCGGATCGCGGGACTCGAATTCGCTGGGATCGAGTAAAGCTTTAACTTCGGCAAAAGCTTCTGAGTCGAGGGTTCCTTCTTTAGTAAATAAAGTGTCTATGACTGCAATGTGTCTGGAGTCGAGGCCGAGCCGATTTGCGATCGACTGTAAGTACATTTGCTCCCGCATATCGATGTGTCCGTCTGCCGCTGACATTTCGTAGCCGGAACCGATGAGCAACAGTTTTTCAGATTCTGAGAACAAAGCTGTCAGGGTTAGCAATTCCGTGGGGTTGAAGTAAACCTGCTGTTTCGATACTCCTTTGACAAGGCGCTGAATTAGTTCGATCCGATCGCGGTCGCCGCTGGCAAAGGCTTTGAGAGTCTTTTGCAGCCGTTCTTCTTCTTCAACTGCGATCGTCCTGTCAATAATCATCACTCCGCGCAGGATGGAAATCAGAGCCGTCAGAAACACTACCAAAGGAGTGATATCTTGTTCGCGGAGCTTTTGCCGACTAATGCGGCACAACAGCTCAACAATTTCAGTGGTAATCGTAGTGGTGTCCATAATTAAAGACTCTCGATTAAGCTGTAATGTAACTTTATTTATCGATCTTAAGTTTTTCTGTTACTTAGGTATGACGTGAATTATAAAGCTGAGCCGTTGTCTATTAGTGATACTACTTATTTTATTCACAAACGCTGGATGACTAGGGCTGTCGAATTGGCACAAGCAGCCGGTGATGCCGGTGAAGTACCCGTGGGCGCTGCCATTGTTGACGGTACTGGCAAATTGATTGCCGAAGCGCAAAATCGGCGAGAGCGAGATTGCGATCCGACTGCTCACGCTGAAATCTTGGCTTTGCGCGCGGCAGGCAAAGTTTTGCAAGACTGGCATCTCAACCAATGCACGCTCTACGTAACGCTGGAGCCTTGCCCGATGTGCGCGGGTGCGATCGTCCAAGCTCGGATTGGTCTGCTGGTATACGGAGCAGATGACTCGAAAACTGGCACGATTCGGACTGCAGCTAATATTCCCGATAGCGCCCATTCGTGTCACCGCTTAGAGGTGCTCGGCGGTATTATGGAGTCTGTTTGCCGCGATCAGTTGCTTTCTTGGTTTGAAGCGCGCCGGAAAAATTAACAGGTAAAATTTTTTACTCTCTTCGGGGCGATGTTTAATCGAAATTGACAATCAAGCATCCAGGATACCCGCCACGTGATTCATGCGTCCAGAAAGAAAAAACCTGTATCCGATCAAGGAGCCCCCGAATTTATCCGTGGGGTCAGTCGATTTTCGATTTTCGATTTTCGATTTTCGATTCTCGATTTACCCCACAGATGCAATCTGGGAGCTTGAACTAGGGTCGAAAATTTTTATCTTTCCACGACTCCTGTACGTGGCAGCGTATCCGTTTTTGGGCTGGGTCAATGCTTCAATTCTAAAATCTAAAATCTAAAATCTAAAATGGATTGACCCTTTAACTGGAATAATAGATCCGTAATTGCCAGCTCAAGCTTTCGAGGCGGCCGACTGCTCTGCATTAGTGCTGTCCGGTTGGCTGAGGTTTTACCTGTTAGAGATTATCTCTTGCGGGCGCGATCGCTCGATCGGCACAAGGCCAATAGCAAAACTGTCCCGATCTAAAAACTAAAGATTTAGCCAACACCTTACTTTAGACTTTAGATCTCGATAAAGCAGCTTAATTGCTATGCCCCACACCGCCACGATCGCCGTTGAGTCCAGTAAATCATCTCTAGTGAAGCCAATGCCTGCCAAGGTAGCATCTAATACCTCTCGCGTTTCTCCTTGGTTAACCTCCTTGCTCTATCCGCTAGGTCACTATGTTGTCCTACCGTTTCATTTTGGCAAGATTGAGATAACCGGACAGGAGCACTTGCCGAAAGACGGGCCTGTCATCTTAGCCCCTACGCACCGCTCCCGGTGGGATGCCCTGATGATGCCTTATTCAACTGGACAGAAGGTGACTGGACGCGATTTGCGGTTTATGGTAACTGCTGATGAAGTGAAAGGACTGCAAGGTTGGTTCATCAGAAATTTGGGGGGGTTTGCTGTGGATCTCAAGCATCCGGCAATTGGCAGTCTCCGTTACGGCGTGGAACTACTCCTCGAGAAAGAAATGTTGGTGATTTTTCCCGAAGGCGGCATTTTTCAGGATGGCGAAGTTCACCCGATTAAGCCTGGATTGGCGCGTTTGGCCATGCAAGCAGAGTTGAGCAAACCGGGTTTGGGGGTGAAAATTGTACCGATGAGTATCCGCTATCGCCCGCGGATTCCTCAATGGGGTGCTCAGGTAAAAATTGCGATCGGTTCTCCGATTTCCGTGGCGGATTATGCCAATGGTGGCGGTGGTAAAAAAGAAGCAAGATTGTTGAGTGCCCAGCTCGAAATGGATCTTAAAAAGCTTGATGAAAGTTGAGGGGAAGTTCGGCAACGAGCAATGTACGGGATGTAACGGATAGAAGGAAGAAGGAAGTTCGGCAACGAGCAATGTACGGGATGTAACGGATGCCAGGAAGAAGGAAGTTCGGCAACGGATTATATAACGGATGTAACGGATGTCAGTCCGATGGCAGTCGGAAGAAGGAAGAAGGAAGAAGGAAAGAGGAAGAGGGAAGAAGGAAGAAGGAAGAAGGAATTATGATATAATTTTTTCTGGTGCTGTCGAGAGATGCAGCACTTATTTGGTTGCTTTGTTATGCCTGTATTAAGTGTGAGCATTAATGGGTTGTGCTTTGAACTTTAAGCCTGGTCAAATTGTTAGTTTAGAATGTGGAGATGCGTGCCTGCATTCCGAGGTGATCCAAGTGGTTGAGGCACGTCAAGTTTGTTGGGTGCGCCCTTTGATGTTAGTTGTATCTGTGTCGGGGAAGGATTCACCCACAGAATACACTTTATCGGATTTGCGAGATGGTGCTGATTTGCTTTGGCCGCTGAGCTTGTTTCGGGCGGCTTTAGATACTGAGGTAATTTCACTGTTGACCCAGTTGCACTCTCTGGATGCTGAGAAAAAGGATGGTGCGATCGCATCTCGGCAACTTAGAGATTTTGTCGATCGAGTTTGGGAAGCTTTTCCGAGTGCTTTTCATTAATCACATATCGGGTGTTTTGTCTATTAGTCCGCCAGGGGTTGAAAACCCCTGTCTAATAGCTAAAGCCCTGTTGGATAGAAGTAATACTCTCTTGATTCTTCAGTCCGCGTAGGCGGACTTCGTTTGTCTAGAAGCGATTTCAATCGCCCAATTTTCTTGTCGCTTTTCGCGGACTATTATACTAAAATACAGCGTGTGAAAGCTCTTCGGGGTTGAGATTATTGTGAATAACTTGACCGTCGCGGAACCAGACAACGCGGCGAGTTTGACGCGCGACTTCGGGTTCGTGCGTTACCATAACAACAGTCATGCCACTTTCATTGAATTCTGTAAAAATATCCATTACTTCTTGAGTAGTTTTTGTATCCAATGCACCTGTAGGTTCGTCAGCCAGCAACAACACGGGACGGTTGACAATAGCCCGGGCTATGGCTACCCGCTGCTGCTGTCCTCCTGATAGTTGATTCGGTCTGTTTTGCAGCCGACTTTCCAGGCCTACTTTGGTTAAAGCATCTACTCCCCGTTCGCGTCTTTCTGCTGCGGGAATGCCGGCATAAACCATCGGTAACATGACATTTTCTAATGCTGTCAATTGAGGCAATAGGTGAAATTGTTGGAAGACAAAACCTAATTTTAAATTGCGAATTCCGGCTAATTCTGATTCGGGCATTTGGGCGACATCTACGCCGTCTAAGTAGTAACTGCCGCTGGTCGGTCGATCGAGACAGCCGATAATATTCATAGCTGTAGATTTGCCGGAACCCGATGCGCCCATAATCGAGCAATATTCTCCTTGTCTTACGGTCAAGCTGACGCCGTTTAAGGCGCGAACTTCCAGGTCGCCAATCCCGTAAACTTTTGTTACCTCTTCCAGACCGACAACAACGGGCTTTGAGAGGACTTGCGGGTCGAGGTCTTGGTATGTATCGGTTTGTAGTTCAGGCATTTTTTTTCTGTGCGATCGACACAACTAACTACTAAGCTAACACTTCCCATCGGTTTTGGCGATCGGGGTGACGGCTGTTTCGATGCTAATGAACAGAAAATCTATATTCAAATCAAAGTGAATACTTTGACACCAACTGGGAGGTAAAGTCGGAGTGGAAACAAAAATCGGCGTTGCTGAATGGGGTATAAAATTTGTAGGGGAAATCCCCCCGTGATTGCCCCACCGCTGACGGTGTAAGGACTTAGAATTATCCCTACAGGCAAAATCATACATCAATTCAGCAGAGCCAAAAAATCTATACTATTTATGCACTGACCGAAAGCATCCAGGATACAAGTCCCCGGATTCATGCGTCCAGAAATAAAAAACCTGTATCCGATAAAGGAACCCCCGAATTTATCTCGCGCAAGTCAATGCTAAAATCTAAAATCTAAAATCTAAAATCGATTGACTCTCTCTGTAGGGTGCTTATGGCAACCACTGTCAAAATACGATCGCCCTGCTTTACGTCATCCTACCCGTTGGCGATGACCAATAAACCCAGTTTATTGGTCATCTACTGTTATACAAGGAATATTTAAAGATCGCCATCAACAACTTTTCAAGGGTTTCAGGGCCTTCTTCACCAAGTTGACAGGGCTTGGGTGAAATAGACACCCAAATAGGCTAAACTTGTGTCCGATCACAAAACAGACTACAAACCAATGACTACTTCTGCAGATACAAACCAGACCGAGATTTCCAATACAGTCTCATCGAGTCCACAAATGTTATCTTTCCTGAAAATTGTTGAGTATTTATCCATAGCCGCTTTTGTGGGTGCGTGCCTCCTTACCAGAGTTTTTCCAGACAATCAACTTATCGTTATTTTGGGATCTGTTTTTCTCTCTAGTTTTATTTTTCTCTTCCTGGCCAATAGGCAATTGGCTCAAAACTCTAGGAATAATGCTAATCTGTTAGAAATCCGAAGAAAAGCGGAACTATATAATTACCTCTTAAACCCGAATAATGTTTCGGATAACAATTCGATTACCCCGGTGAGAGAAAAGGCTTTACGATATTGCCAGGAGTTGATTGACGACTATAAAAACACCAGAGAGACTTCGAGAAATATTTACTATACTTTCCAGTTGGCAACCGTGATTTTCTCGGGAGTCACACCAATTTTAGTATTGGTAGACAAATTGGAACCAGGTCAATCTTTGCTCAAGTGGCTGCCCGTAATTTGTCCCGCTGTCGCCTCGATAGTCGCCAGTATAGTTACCTCCTTTCCTTTTCAGGAGAATTGGATTTCTGCTAACACGGCTGTGGAATTGTTAGAAGCGGAACAGGAGAAATTTGTATTAGGAGTGACTCCAGCTTATCGTTGCTATGATGTAGCGGACGCAGCCCAACATCAACAAATGACAAAAATGGCAATAGAAAACTTTATCAATCAGGTGAATGAGATTCATCTCAAGCAAATCCAAAAACCTGATGATACAGCGTCAAAGGATCAGAATACAGACCCAGCTCAATCTACCGAGTTAAAGTAGGGGCCGAGTTAACGAATCTGACAATACCAGTAAGCAGGTAGGGTTGAGTGAGGCCACCTGCTATTATACGGCTAAACTTTTCATCACAGATGGCATTTTGGGGCTATCCTATAACCAAATATCGGCTAGTCCCCCGTTTTTTTACCCCTCAATTAGCTATGTATGTAGCGATCGGAAGTTCTCAAAGGCAAAATTTTTGAGCTATCATTAAGAAAATTTAAGCGTAAACTTGGTAAGTTGAGGATTTTTGGTAAATACAATTATGACATACGATTACGATTTGTTTGTGATAGGTGCGGGTTCCGGCGGATTGGCGAGTTCCAAGCGAGCAGCATCCTACGGCGCAAAAGTGGCGATCGCCGAAAATGACTTAGTAGGCGGAACCTGCGTAATTCGCGGCTGTGTCCCGAAAAAACTCATGGTGTACGCTTCAACATTTTCGCACCTTTATGAAGATGCGGTGGGCTACGGTTGGAGTCCAGTAGAAAGCAGCTTCGACTGGGAAAAACTCGTCACCACGGTAGACACAGAAGTGCGCCGACTGAGCAAACTGCACATCAGCTTTCTTGAAAAAGCCGGAGTCGAATTAATCTCAGGATACGCCAAATTTATTGACCCCCATACCGTCGAAGTTGGTGACAAAAAATTTACCGCAGCCAAAATCTTAATAGCAGTCGGCGGAGAAGCGCAAAGAGTCCCAATTGTCGGCATCGAACACGCGATTACCTCTCGCGAAATCTTCCTACTAAAAGAGCAGCCAAAACGGTTGGCAATTTGGGGTGGTGGCTACATCGGCGTCGAATTTGCTTGCATTATGAACGGGTTGGGAAGCCAAGTAACTCAAATCATCCGCCGTGAATTAATTTTGAACGAGTTCGACACAGAAATTCGCACCAACGTGCAAGAAGGAATGATTAAGCACGGCATAAACATTTTGACAGAAAGCTCGATAAACCACATTGAGAAAACCCCAGAAGGCTTAAAATTAACTCTGTCGGGAACAGCCGAAGGAACGCTAATAGTAGACGCGCTGTTGTGCGCTACGGGGCGCAAACCCAACTTGGAAAAATTGGCTTTAGAAAATGCGGGAGTAGAAATAGATAAAGGTGCGATCGCAGTTACCAAAGACAGCCGCACCAGTCAGCCGCACATTTTTGCAGTGGGAGATTGCACCAACCGCATCAATTTAACGCCAATTGCGATCGCCGAAGGACGCGCTTTTGCAGATACTGAATTTGGCAACAATCCGAGAGCAATTACTCACGAAAATGTCCCGTCAGCGGTATTTTCCCAGCCGGAAGCGGCTACAGTCGGCTTAACAGAAAGCCAAGCCAGAGCTAAATTTGGCGATTCAATTAAGTGCTACACAGCCAAGTTTCGGCCGATGTTTCATGCTTTGACAGGTGCAGATGAGAAAACTTTTGTCAAGTTAATCGTTGAAACTAATACTGACAGAGTTTTGGGCGTGCACATGGTTGGGAAAGACGCGGGCGAAATTATTCAAGGAATGGCGATCGCTGTTAATATGGGAGCTACGAAGAAAGACTTCGACGCGACTATTGGCATTCACCCATCGACTGCTGAAGAGTTTGTTACTTTGCGGTAAAGCGGGCGAAGCCGCCAGGGACTTAAGTCCCTGGCTAATAGCTAAAGTCGGTTAAAACTGAAATCTTGCACCAATGTCAATAAAGGGCTATTGGTGGGGTAGGGGCGGGTTTATTTAACCTATCTGCAACCGGAGAGGCTGTTGGCGAACCCGCCCCTACAGGTAATTGCGAATGGTGCAAGATGTGAGTTAAAACTGACTGAAGAACAACATTCTTAAAAATCTGTAGGGGCGGGTTCACCAATAGCTTAAAGAGATACCGAAAGACTCAAAAACCCGCCCCCACCCCGCGATCAATTCCTTTATTTATATTGGTGTAACATCTCAGTTTTAACCGACTGAAGAGTAACCTTCTGATTTTTTGTATAGCAGATTAATGAGTGATTCAATAAAACAAAACAAAATTTTAGCATTCTATCTCGGTCAGCAGCCTGATTCACAAGGTCGGGCGATCGAGGATATTTGGTCGTGGGATTACCAGAAGCTGGAATCCGTGCACAATTACATTCAATGGCTGTTTCCGCTGAGAGAAAAGAGTCGTTTTAATTCCAGTGCTCCTACTTTAAATGATGAGGTGATTCAAGCTTTTAGAACAAGTGAAGAGTTGAAAAATCGCTTACTTTATTCGTTCAAGGTCATGCTGGGATTTTACGGTTTGGAATGCCGCGAAGGGGAAAACGCAGAAATTGTAATTGCGAAATCAGAGGAATATTTGTCAAGAAAAAGAGAGTGGATTGAACAATTTAATCACAATTACCTGCGGCTGACTAGGATTCTCACAAGTTTGACAGAGTTGGGATTGAAAAATTACGCTTTAGCTTTTTTCAACTGTTTAGATGAGCTCTATAACGAAGACAAAGAAAGTATTGGTTTAAAAACTTATACTTATTGGAAAAATGCTGTAAATAGTTATAAATAACATCTTGCATTATTGTTAAGAACGGGCAAGATGCCCGTTCCACAATAAAATTGAGTTTTGTGGAACAGGTCTCTTGCCTGTTAGGGGCGGGCTAGAAGCCCAACCTTTACTGCCCACAATAAAATTTATTTAATTTTTGTGGAACAGGCATCTTGCCTGTTACTGACATTGGTGCAGTTTTCCAGCCCAAGCGGATTCATGCTCAAAATAAAATTTTAAATGATTTGAACCTTTTTCGCCATCGCCCTGTCTAAACACTTCAGATAACGAACTGGTGGGGGAGACTTCACAGGTGTTAGCTGTGTCAGCCAATGTTTTAACCGATGACTGTTCCGACTCGGACTTAGTTGCTCAATGTTTAAAGGGCGATCGCACTTGCTTTCGCTACCTTTACAAACGCTACCAACACAAAGTCAGGTCAACCCTTTACCAACTCTGCGGCCCGTCGCTTCTTGACGATTTAGCGCAAGAAGTATTCCTGCGAGTCTGGAAAGGATTGCCCAAACTCAAGCACCAGGAAAACTTTTCTACTTGGCTTTATCGAATCACTTGGAATGTGGCTTCCGACCAAAGACAAGCATTTGCTAAACAGCATTCTTTTGACTCCCAACTCAAAAATCAAGAAACAATGGATCGAGTTATTCTCAAAGATAACACCTCGGACTTGATGCAGTTGCACTATCAAGATTTAGTGCAGCGGGGACTGGAGCAATTGAGCTTTGAACACCGCAGCGTTTTGGTGCTGCACGACTTAGAAGACATTCCGCAAAAAGAAGTAGCCCAAATTTTGGGACTGCCTGCGGGAACCGTCAAATCTCGCGTGTTTTATGCCCGAAATGCTGTGCGGCAATTTTTGCAAAAAGAAGGTGTCAGCGAGCTATGAATAACCCAAGCAGCGACCAAGAGTTAGTTAATTTCTTGAAGCAACATCGCCCAAATATTCCTGAAGCTGCACCAGATTTAGAGCTAAAAATTTTAGCGACAATAGAAAGTAATCAGGCGAGCGTTGTTAATGAAACCCAGCGGAAAAAAACGCGAGTAACTACGTCACCTAAGTCTAATGACAGGTTAAAAGTATCATCTGTTTCTAAGTGGGCTGTGTCGTCTGCGATTGCTGCTGGTTTGCTAGTTCTTTGGTCTGGCTACCGTCCGTTTGAGACTGCACAATTGCCCGATGAGGAAACTGCTAAGTTAGAAGCATTTTTAGTCACTAACTGGGAGGGTGTCCTCCATGATTCTCCCCAAGAAAATATGACCAATCGCCCGCAAACAGAGTGGTTGAATTTCCCAGTTTCCTCGGATAGCGAACCGCCAACAAATAACTAATCTCAAAGAGGTAATTTTCATGTCAATTCGTCGTATTTCTGCCCTAGCCGTTTTAATGCTGACTCTCGGCAGCACAGCCGCAGCAATAGCAGTTCCTAATCCCCTAGAACCGGAAACAATTGCCCAAAACCAGCGTCCCAATCGACCCGCTGGCAGGGAAGGTGGGATGTTCGAGAAACTTAATTTAAGCGCAGACCAAAAGCAGCAAATGCAAGCCGTGCGCGATCGCTACAAAGACCAAGTTTCCCAACGAATGCAAGCAGTCCGCCAAGCCAGACAAGAATTGGAAACGATGATGTCCGGCACGGAAAATGCCAGCCAAATACGCGACAAACACCGTCAAATAATCGGATTGAGGCAGCAGTTGGAAGAGGTGCAATTTGAAATTACACTCGCAATGCGAGAAGTTCTCACTGCCGAACAACGTAGCCAATTAGCTCAACTGATGCAGCAGCGCCGACAAACTGCTAAAAACCGGATGCAAAACGGTCAAAAGCCCCAGTAATTGACGAGTAGTTTAGAGTGAATCGCAGGGTACACAGTACGCACTCTGCGATTCATTGTAAGCAGGTAAATATTAATAAATTCAGGCATTGATAAAGGCAGCTTTTATGTAATCTATGCGATGGTTTTGTCTCTCCGTAAAAGCCATTTAAAAGCACAGCATTTTTAAGTCTATGCGATTGCTTTATCTTTTTATAAACCCTCTAAACCCAACAATTTAAATGCGTGCGAATGCTTGATATGTTTTGAATCTCAGTAGATATTTTCTTGGAGTTAGTGTCGGGATTTTTTTTATAACTCATTTTAAGTTAAAATAATTAGTTGAGAAGTCTCATCAAAATTTCTGGATGAATCTACAGAACGATTCGAGTTACATTTATTTACACGGATTTGCTTCAAGTCCCGATTCCCTTAAGGCAAAATATTTCCGAGATCGCTGTTCTTACCTAGGAATTGACCTAAAAACTCCCGATCTCAATCAAAACGATTTTTCGGGGCTCACTCTCACCCGCCAATTAAACCAAATAGAAACAGACTTTTTGTCAACAACATCCTCCCAATCTCCCACAGAAAATGTAAAAACTCTAGGGGGAGTCACCATAATTGGGTCTAGTTTTGGGGGGCTGACAGCGGCTTGGTTGGCCCAGCGACAATTGTCAGTAAAACAAATAGTTTTGTTAGCACCGGCTTTTGACTTTATCTCCCACTGGCTGCCACTGTTGGGACAGCAACAGTTAGAAAAATGGCAGTCTGAGAAATATTTGCCCGTTTACCACTACGGCCAACAAGGTTATCTGCCGCTGAATTATCAGTTTGTGGCAGATATGGCTCAATACCCTGAACAAAAATTAATGCGCTCCGTGCCTACGTTAATTCTTCACGGCAAGCATGATACAATAATACCGATTCAAGCTAGCAGAGATTTTGCCGCTAACCGTCCCTGGGTGCAATTAATTGAATTAGAAGACGATCATTCTTTGGGAAATGTCCTAGCGGAAATGTGGGAAGCGATTCAAAAGTTTTGCCAATTCCAAAATTAAAATTTGACCAACTTGCAAGTCTTAAAAATCAAATGACTGAACAAGATCGATCGACTCGCACCCTAGCCGTTGACATTGGCGGAAGTGGCATCAAAGTTATGGTTTTGGACAATGAAGGCGAGCCCCAAACGGAACGCAGCCGTTTAGAAACGCCTCAACCACCGAAACCGGAACCCGTACTAGAGGCGATCGCCTCTTTAGCAAGCGGACAAGGGGAATTTGACCGAGTATCCGTCGGTTTTCCCGGCGTCGTGCGTCTAGGCGTTATCAAAACCGCAGTGAATTTAGATCCGTCTTGGATAGATTTTGACCTAGAAACTACCCTCAAAGATCGCTTGGGAAAACCTGTGCGAGTGGCTAACGATGCCGATATTCAAGGATTGGGAGCAATTGCTGGGACGGGGGTAGAATTAGTAATTACCCTTGGCACCGGTTTCGGTTCTGCCTTATTTGTCGATGGTATCTTGGTGCCAAATCTAGAATTAGGACATCACCCGTTTCGCAAAGGGGAAACTTACGAACAGCAATTAGGGCGATCGGCATTAGATACAGTCGGTTCCAAAAGATGGAATCGCCGTCTGGAAAAAGCCCTCACCTATCTGCAAAATCTCTTTAACTGCGATCGCATTTACATCGGCGGCGGCAATACTAAAAAGATTGCTATTGAGTTACCGCCACAGGTTAAAATAGTACCCAATGTGAGCGGTTTATTGGGCGGGATTGCTTTGTGGCGGGATTGAATAAACTTTGTGGCAAAAATGGCCATTAATATCAAAGAAACCGGGTTTCTTGCTGGGATGAAAGGCAATAATCCAGTCTTTCCGTAAAAAACCCGGTTTCTGAATCCACGACGGTTGATTTGGTTTTTGGCTGGTGCGATGGCAGTTTAAACAATTATTGGCCCATCGGATCGCGGTAGCGTTTGGGTTCATCCTTGCGAAACAGATTCGCCAAACCGAGGATGCCCAACAAACCCAAAGCACCCCAATGATTGTTGTCTTCCTTGCTTTCTTGAAAGGGAGTTCTGTCTAGAACAACTCCATTAGACTCAGTATTGTTCTGGGCCGGAGCTGACTCGGTTTGAGCTGAGGCAGGCATAGCTGAAGGGAGAACAGCCAAACTCAAAGCTATGAGGGTAGCGGCGGCATTTTTAGATAGATCGGAAGGCTTGACTTTCATACTTGGTTTCCACATATTAGCAGTTACTTTCTAAGAATAATCAATTTGCCACAGCCAACGCATCAATCGATCGACAGAAACTAAATCCCCCCTCTCCTCTTGCTTTCGAGATAGAACAAGCTCTATGCTAAGTTCAGATGCTTCTAAGCAGATTATCTAAAATAAAAAGTCGTAAACTATACCATGCTTCCCTTTATCCGAAAAGACTTAGCCGAACTTACCGCATACACTCCCCATCCGGGCGGCACATCAGGAGAACCAGCGCACTCCGAAAGTGCGATCGATCGCCTCGATACCAATGAATGCCCCTACGACTTGCCAGAAGAATTAAAAAAAAAGCTAGCTTGGACTTACCAGCAGTTAATTGAGACAAATCGCTATCCCGACGGAGGCCACGCAGCGCTCAAAGAGGATCTCGCCCACTACGTCAATGAATCCCTAAATGTCCCCCCCCTTAACAAGGGGGGGCTAGGGGGGGTTACACTGCCAAAAACCGCCATTACAGCCGACAATATTTCTGTGGGCAACGGTTCCGACGAACTAATTCGCTCCATCTTAATAGCTACTTGCTTAGGCGGTACAGGCTCTATTTTCGTTGCGAATCCCACCTTTTCGATGTATGGAATAATCGCCCAAACCCTCGGAATTCCCGTTGTGAGTGCTCAGCGGAAAGAGGAAAATTTTGAAATCGATATCGAGGCTGCTAAAAGGGCGATAGCCCAAAATCAAAATCCCCCCGTGCGCGCCGTCTTTGTCGTTCATCCCAATTCTCCCACAGCCAATGCTTTGACAGCAGATGAAATAGAATGGTTGTCAAATTTACCCGAAGAGATATTAGTAGTAATTGACGAAGCATATTTTGAATTCAGCCAAAATACTTTAGCCGACCAATTGCACAACCACCCGAATTGGATAATTTTGCGGACATTTTCCAAAGCATTTCGGCTAGCATCAATGAGAGTCGGATATGCGATCGCCCATCCCGAACTCACAGCCGCCTTAGAAAAAATTCGTCTCCCCTACAACCTTCCCAGTTTCTCGCAAACTGCAGCCGAGTTAGCCCTAGGGCAGCGGCAGTTATTGCTAGCAACCATTCCCGAAACTTTATCAGAAAGAGCCAAATTAATTGCAGCGCTAACTCAGCATCAAAAATTGCAAGTTTGGCCGAGTGCGGCTAACTTCGTTTATCTGCGAGTCAAAGCTGGTGAGGGCGAATCTGCCGAACAGGAACACAAACAAATCATGCAGCAGCTAAAAGAGGGAGGTACTTTAATTAGGCATACTGGGGGAGGTTTGCGAATTACGGTGGGTAGCCCGGAGGAAAATCAGCGGACAGTCGATCGAATCGCTGCGATTTTAGATTAAAATTAATATCCACCGTTGCTCAATACAATGCTAATAATGAACTCTGTAGAACTATTCAGCGGAGCAGGAGGCTTAGCAATAGGCGTATCAAAAGCCGGCTTTTGTCACAAAGCAGTGATCGAGCTGGACAAAAATGCCTGCGAGACAATTCGAGAAAATCAGCGGCGGGGTGTAAAAGCGATTTCAAACTGGTCTGTTTTTGAGACAGATATCGCGAAATTCGATTTTACATCCCTAGAACTCAAAGAGGGGGTAGATCTCCTAACTGGAGGGCCGCCGTGTCAGCCTTTTTCTGTAGGAGGAAAACACTGCGGGAGTGAGGACGATCGAAATATGTTTCCGCACTTTTTTCGGGCCGTGCGAGAACTCAAACCCAAGGCATTTGTTATCGAAAATGTTAAAGGTTTATTGCGTTCCTCCTTCACTAAATATTTTGAGTATATTGTCCTACAACTCACTTATCCAGAAGTTGTACAAAGACTGGATGAGGATTGGCCCCATCACCTGTCCCGGTTAGAAAAGCATCATACCGCCGGCCGGGGTGAGGGACTATCATACCGTGTAGTGTTTCGCTTACTCAACGCGGCAGACTACGGCATTCCCCAAAAGCGCGAAAGGGTTTTTATTGTAGGTTTTCGATCGGATTTAGGATTAGAGTGGTCTTTTCCTGAACCGACTTGTTCTCAGGAAGCCTTGCATTGGGAGCAATGGGTGACTGGCAATTATTGGGAGCGCAATCAAATCTCTAAAAGCGATCGTCCAGACATACCTAGCAAGCTTTCCTCGCGCATATTCAATCTTCAGTTCAACTTGTTTCCACCTCAAAAACAGCCTTGGCGCACTGTGCGGGATGCCATTTCGGACTTACCACAAGAAGGCAATAAAGAAAGCCAAAACAGGGTACTCAATCACATTTTTATACCAGGAGCCAGAAAGTATCCAGGCCATACGGGCAGCTTGTTAGATGAACCAGCTAAAACTTTAAAAGCAGGAGTTCACGGGGTCCCTGGAGGAGAAAATATGTTAGTTGAGCCCACGGGACAGGTGCGTTACTTTACGCTTCGCGAAGCTGCTAGACTGCAAACTTTCCCTGACGAATACTTCTTTCCTCACAGTTGGACAGAAACTATGAAGCAGTTGGGGAATGCTGTACCAGTCGCTTTGGCAGAAGTTATTGCCTCTAGCATTAGATTGCGGCTGGAGACAGTTAGAACAGCGAGAGTGTAGTCAATGAATTTGAGATTTTAGATTTGAGAATTTACTCCATGCTCGAAGTATTTAGAGTCCCGCCAGATTTACAAGAAAACTTAATCGCTTTCTGTGGCAAGCAAAATTGTTATAATCTTCAGGAACTGGATCGTGTCAGGGAGGATTTGATCCAATATTGCGGAGCATATTTGCTGTACTACCAGGGCGACTTCTCAATGTATAACCTTATTAAACAGGCAAACTTGAGTAAGTGCTGTCTGCCAATCTATGTAGGTAAAGCAGCTCCGGGCGGTCGTCGGACGGGGCGTACAACTATTGGCAACACTCTTTACGGACGCTTGTCAGAGCATAGAAAATCTATCGAAGCTGTAGACAATCTAAAAATTGAGGATTTTGCCTTCAAAGTCGCGCCGAGGGAAATCGATTTAGTTTCATGGGGAGAAGCAGTGTTGATCCGTCACTTCAGCCCTGTTTGGAATAGAGAAATATCGGGATTCGGGATACATGACCCTGGAAGTGGGCGAGCAGGGCAAAAACGTTCTGTATGGGATAGATTGCACCTCGGTCGCACTTTTGCCACCAAGCTTCCTGTAGGGAATACTCCGCTCGATATTGATGCTTTGTCGGTTAGTATAACACAGCATTGTCAGCGGATGATAGAAGAGTAATCCCTAGGACGGGCTTTTCTTAGACATTTCCCTTATAAATCAGACAATTGGTGTAGACTGGAATAATTCACCTAACCAAACCCAATATGTCCACATATGTACCACCAAGAATCGCTGTTCAACGACTCGGAGTATGTTCAAAAACCCTTGAACGGTGGGAAAAAGAAGGGAAAATCAAAGCGTACCGAACACCATCAGGACAGCGACGATACGACTGTGACTCAGTTGTCAATATTCCATCTACTAAACCAACCATCCTCTACGCCAGAGTTAGCAGTCGAAGTCAAAAAGCCGACCTTCTACGACAGGCTGACTTTCTTCTGTCTCGCTACCCCGGATGCGAAATCATCCAAGACATCGGGAGTGGCCTCAACTTCAAAAGAAAAGGTCTTATCGCCCTATTGGAACACATTTACACAGGCGACATCGGAATGGTTGTCATTGCCTCAAAAGATAGATTATGCCGGTTCGGATTCGATCTTATCTCATGGTTTGCGGAGCGGGGCGGGTGCAAGATTGTGGTTCTCAACAATAGTTCACTCAGTCCAGAACGGGAGATGGTTGAAGACATACTTGCCATCATCCACGTCTTCAGTTGCCGATTGTACGGACTCAGAAAGTACAAAAAGCAAATCATTGAAGACTCTGACGTACCGGGTTTATCCAAAGAGGGAGACGAAGAAAGTTTGGATGTTGAGAATTCATGCCAATCGAAAAGTGTATAACAATGCGATTGCTTACCTGAATAAACACCAGGGAAAATTTATCTACTACACTGTAGAGAAAAAAACTAACCAGCCAGTCTTAAAAACTTCTGGCAAGCAAGCTTTTCGGAGCTTTTGTAAAACTCTAGGCGACGAAATAATCCCTAAATGGTGTAAAGAGTTAGGAATAGCCCACAGTTTAGATAACGCCCTTTTCGAGGCTTATACAGCTTGGAAGAAAACTGACAAACAACCCGCTCAAATAGGTAAAGGGAAAAAGGCAAAACCCCATCCTTTAGTCGGACTGAAGATAGCCCGATTCAGATCGATCCGAGCCCAAAAGCAGACTATTCAGTTCGCTCCGGGCGACTATAAAAACGGTCATCTAATGGCGAATGCCAGTAAAAATTTGGAGAAACCTCTGTGGACTGGACAAGATTTTTGCTTAATTAACTACGACAAAGCCGTAGAAGTCACTTACAACAAGGGACGCTGGTTTGTGAATATGCCAGTAGAGATCAACGTTCCGGAGTCTAAAAACGGCGGAAAAACTGTCGCGCTCGACCCCGGACTGCGCTGTTTTTTAACTGGATTTGACGGCAATTCTTTTACTGAATTCGGGAAATATGACTTGGGGAAAATTGCTAGATTGTGCCAGCATTTAGACAAAATGCAATCAAAACTTAGCCGTTCTAAAGGCGGTGAGTTCTCTCGATTGCGCTATCGACTAAAACAAGCTATGGAAAAGGTAAGAACGAAAATCAAAAATTTACGTTCTGAAATCCACAAACAAGTAGCGAGTTACTTGGCTCGGAATTACGATGTCATTTATTTACCCACCTTTGAAACTTCTCAAATGGTGGCAAAAGGCGCTCGTAAGCTCAATTCCAAATCGGCGAGGGCGATGATGACTTGGGCATTCTATCAGTTCTCGCAAACCTTGGAGCATCTCTGTAATCGTTACGGTTCGAGATTGGTTAGGGTGACTGAAGAATACACTTCTAAAACTTGTACAAAATGCGGTCATATTCACAAAAAATTGGGTGGCTCTAAAAGTTTTAAATGTCCCAATTGTGGTTATGAAATACCCCGCGATTTTAATGGCGCTTTGGGGATTTTTCTCAAAGCTTTGTGGGATACCACCATACTCTGGGACCTGTCTGATGAGTGTGCTATCTGAAGATTTTCACCGATTGTCGGGGATTGTCTGAATTAAAAGTATCAGTTAGGGTGTCCTTAATTTGGCGTCTGATTCGATAGTTTGCTGCCACAGTTGAGAATTGGGAAATAGATAAAATATTTTCATCTTAGATCATTTTCTTGTCGCGCCGCCCGAATGGTTTGGGGAAATACGCCTACTAAAAGTGCCAAAGCTTCATCGGGAATTTGTGCCACCGTTTCCCAATCCAAATATTGTTCAAACTGAGTTAAAACCATTTGTGCGCGTTCCAAAGCTGTAGGCTTTGCCGTTAACTGTTCCATTAACCGCACCCACTGCCGCCGAATTCCCAAAGCTTTCTGTATTTCTTGGGGAGAGTGAGGGCAAACCAAACAAAAATCGCCCACGGGAATCGCCTGCACAGAGTCAACATCAAAAGCGCCCCCAACGGCAGCCCCAGGCCCGGCAAACTCCGCGTGGAAACGTTTAATCAAAATTAGGCCGTTCCGGCGACGGCTATCTACCATCAACAGCTTGCCGCTGTTGATTTCTGCGAGAATGTCAGAGGAGTGGGGGTGTTCTGTCAAATCTGTGCCAAGGTTTCGATTTCGCAAGTCCGGGTCAGCAGAAAGGCCGAGGCGGACAATATAATTAGAGGTAAGATTAGAGCTGGTTGAAGTATCAATTTTTTTCTCCTCCCGCTGCCGATCGAGATTATTCATTTAAAGTCATAAATTAATACTGTCACAAGGTGGTCGTTTGAGTGCGATCGAATATCAAATGCAGGTAGAACAAGCAGTAGACACCCTGAAAGCGGATCTCCCGACGCTTTTTGAAAAAGACATCTCCTACGACATCTACACAAAAGATGTTTATTTTCAAGACCCTGTTAACAAATTTAAAGGAAAAATCAACTATCGCATTATCTTTTGGACTCTGCGATTTCACGGGCAGCTATTCTTTAACGAGATTTACTTCGACCTGCACGACGTAGGTCAGACAGCCCCTGATACTATTGTGGCAAATTGGACTGTTCGCGGGACACTGCGGGTTCCCTGGAAAGCTCGGATTTTTTTTAACGGCTACTCTACTTATAAACTGGATAAAGACGGCTTAATTTACGAACATATCGACACCTGGGACAGAGAACCCGGAGAGATTTTAAAGCAGTTTTTCCGCAAAGGGGAGGAGGCGACCCAAGTATAAGCCACAAAGGTCGATCGGGCCGAGCCATCAGGGCCGGCCACCGAGTTAACTTATAATGGCTAAAATAATCATCATCCCTCCGATTCATTTTCTGCTATTTGTAAATTGCTAAAATGACTGTCGCCTCTGATTCAATTTCTGCTATTTGCACTCCTGAAAAACATCATGGCTGATATTGTCGAGACTGCCACCAATGCCGGTTCTTTCAAAACCCTCGTGACTGTTATTGAAGCGGCTGGTTTGTTAGAGTTATTGCAAAGTCCGGGCCCCTACACCGTCTTAGCACCCACTGACGAGGCATTTGCAAAAATTCCTACGAACACTATTACGTCTTGGCTGGAAGACATACCCAAGCTCAAGAAAATTCTGACTTATCACATTCTGTTTGGCGAGGTACTAACTGAGAACTTGCTTGAGTTGAGTTCTACTGAAACAGTGGAAGGTTCTGTGGTGGGAATTGATACTTCAGACGGCATTAAAGTGAATGATTCTAAAGTTCTCACTTCCAATATTCTTGCCGACAATGGCGTCATCCATATCATTGATGCGGTGCTAATACCAGCATTGGTTGCAGCATAATCAAACTTGCGGCATCTCTAAATTTAGTAGGGTGCTTATGGGCGCACCTTACATTTTAAACTAGAGAACTTACGCAAGTGTCACAATTAGTAAGGTGGGTCAGATCCCAAGCCATCGATCATCCGTCCATAACTCGGTCTGACGCACCCTACAAGTCGATTGGATCGTGACACTTGCGTAATTGCTGAACTAATTATCCCAACCTAAAATCAATCCTGAGCGCGCCGGCAGCATCAATTCTAAAAGGCGAGTTTCCCCGTCACCTTTCCAAACAAACTCGCCTTTACCGAACAGCAATTTATCGTGAGGAGATTTCAAACTAGCTGGCTCAAAGCTAATATTAGCTTCTTCGGTCGCGACATTGACAGCAACAACTATTTCCTCATACCCCAAAATTCGGGCAAAAACGTAAACCGTTCCCTCAGCAAACAGAACTTGATACGAACCAGTGCGGAGGGCAGCGTATTTCTGCCGCAAAGCTATCAACTGCTTGTGATAATCTAAAACATCCAGTTCCCAGTGAGCTTCTAAGGGAAAACCGCGGCGGGAATCGGGGTCTAGAGCACCGGGCAAACCAACTTCATCGCCGTAGTAAATGCTAGGAGCTCCGGGAAAAGTTAACAGCAGCAAAGTTGCGAGTTCGACACTAGCTTTATCGCCTCCTGCAATTGTTAACAACCTCGCAGTATCGTGACTGGCCAACAAATTAAGTTGAGTTAGCTGTATTGGCCACGGGTACAGTTCCAAAACCTGCTGAATTTTGTCGCCGTACTCTTTAGCAAAAAGCGGCGGATAGGGATGGTAAGCACGGCCTTCAATTTGAGTTAAATCTACCCTGTCCCCCGCTGCAAAAGCAATAGTCGGTGCAGCAAAAAGATAATTCATTACCCCGTCAAATTGAGTACCGTCGAGCCATTCTGTCGCATCTTCCCAAACTTCGCCCACAATGTAAGCTTCGGGATTAACTGCTTTAACTCGGTCTCTAAATTCCTGCCAAAATCCCGGAGTTTTAATTTCAAAAGGAACGTCCAGCCGCCAGCCATCGACGCCGAATTTAATCCAATATTCGGCGATTTCCATGATGTATTCTCGCACTTCTGGATTGTCGTGATTGAATACAGGAAGGGCTCGATTCCCGTCCCAACCAGCATAATTAGCAGGAAAATTGCCGTCGTAGGCCGATAGCGGCCAGCCTTCAATTTTAAACCAATCTACCCAAGGAGAATGCGGGCCGTTTTCGAGGATGTCGTGGAAGAAGAAAAAGCCGCGGCTGGCGTGGTTGAATACGCCGTCGAGGACAACTTTGATATTGCGATCGTGGGCGGCGTCTAGAAGATCTTTAAAAGCTGGATTGCCGCCCAACATCGGATCGACTTGATAGTAGTCGTGGGTGTGGTAGCGGTGATTGCTGGCCGACTGAAATATGGGGGTGAAGTAAATTGCGTTAATGCCTAAGTCTTGCAAGTAGTCTAGCTGTTCCATCACGCCCCACAAGTCGCCGCCTTTGTAGCCTTGCAGGGTGGGGATTGCGTGCCATTCTTCCCACATGAAGTTTTGCAGCATACGTTTGCGAGGCTGTTTGCTTTTGGCGAAGCGATCGGGGAATATTTGGTAGAATACGGCGTTTTTAACCCAGTCCGGCGTTTGAATTTGCATACACTTTTTCTAGCTTTTACGGCTTAGGCTACAGTAGCAGAGGTTTCTAGGGGATCTAACTTTTGGTAGAGAATAGACATTTTATCCCTTTTTGTTGATCGACAAATTGTAAAATATTACACAAATTTGCAGTCAATCTAAGATGGAAAACTGACTTTACCTAGAAATTTATCGTCCCGACGGGCGGCGCTTCCTGAGTGCTGTGGAGTCGGGCAAACTCAGATAACACAAACGCCAGCAAAAAGAACCGGATCAAATTCAAGCAGAACCCGATCGCACTTTGATCCCCTACAGAGCGTCAATCGATTTTAGATTTTAGATTTTAGATTTTAGAATTGAAGCATTGACCCCACGGAGAAATTCGCGGGGCAAGTTTCATCAGATACAGGTTTTTTATTTCTGGACGGATGAATCACGTGGCGGGTATCCTGGATGCTTTCGGTCAGCGGGCGTGGCGGTGCGATAGACCGGCCTTGAAAAAGAACAATAGCGCCATGAGCGTCGATCGAGAAATTGCCAAAACGGGGAATTTACCCAAAAAACTTGTAATTAACAGCCAAAACCCCGAACCTTATTCTTTTGTTAAACTGCGCTTATTTATGGAAGGGTATTTTAACTCACAACTCAAAAATTTTTTAAATATCCATATGGTATTGATGGGTATTTTAACTCACAACTCAAAACTCCTAAGTCCAGACCCGGACACACTCCAACTCTCATAAACCTGATTTTTTAACTCTTATTGAGGGTTTGAAGAAGTATTTGGATTAAACAACCTGGTTTGTGGGTAAGCGACTCAACTCATAACTCAAAACTCAAAACTTCCTTGCTCCCCCCCCTTGTCAAGAAGCCCTCACCATCCGACACTGTACTTGGAGAGTTAATCGACCCTAGGGAGAAAGTTCCTTGAAAAAAGTTTTAGCCATCATCCTCGGTGGCGGTGTAGGCACCCGCCTTTACCCCCTAACCAAATTGCGAGCCAAACCCGCAGTTCCCCTCGCAGGCAAATATCGCCTCATCGATATTCCTGTGAGCAACTGCATAAACTCGGAAATAGTCAAAATCTACGTCCTCACCCAATTCAACTCGGCATCCCTCAACCGTCACATCTCTCGCACCTACCAGTTTTCCGGCTTCACCGAGGGATTTGTCGAGGTGCTCGCCGCCCAGCAAACTCAGGAAAACCCCAACTGGTTTCAAGGGACAGCCGACGCAGTTCGCCAATATCTCTCGCTGCTAGAACAGTGGGACGTTGATGAATACTTGATTCTTTCGGGCGATCACCTGTACCGCATGGACTACCAGAAGTTTGTGCACAGACACCGCGAAACCAACGCGGATATAACCCTCTCGGTTTTGCCAATGGACGAGAAGCGGGCCTCGGATTTTGGTTTGATGAAAATCGACGACACCGGCCGCATTGTTTCTTTCAGCGAAAAGCCAAAAGGCGATGGGCTCAAACAAATGCAGGTGGATACTACTACACTGGGACTGACAGCGCAGCAGGCTCAGGAAAGTCCTTACATTGCTTCGATGGGGATTTACGTCTTCAAAAGAGAAGTTCTGATTAAACTCCTGAAAGAATCTCCCAACCAAACTGATTTTGGTAAAGAGATAATTCCGAATTCTGCAAAAGACCACAACGTTCAAGCTTATTTGTTTGACGATTACTGGGAAGATATCGGAACCATTGAGGCTTTTTACGAGGCTAACTTGGCTCTGACAAAACAGCCTCAGCCGCCTTTCAGTTTCTATGATGAAAAGGCGCCGATTTATACTCGCCCGCGTTTCTTGCCGCCGACTAAGCTTTTAAATACTCACGTGACTGAATCGATTATTGCTGAAGGCTGCATTCTCAAAGAGTGCCGGATCGACCATTCTGTGTTGGGAGTTCGATCGCGCATTGAAGCTGGATGTACGATTCAAGACACCCTGGTCCTGGGTGCTGACTTCTACGAACCCGACGCCGAACGGCATTCGAGTTTGGACAACGGCGGCGTCGCCCTCGGTATCGGTGCAGATACTACAATTCGCCGCGCGATTGTGGATAAAAATGCCCGCATCGGCCGCAATGTTCAATTAATTAATAAAGACCGAGTGGAAGAAGCCAACCGCGAAAACCAAGGTTTTTACATCCGCAGCGGCATTATCGTAGTCCTGAAAAATGCCACGATTCCTGATGGAACTATCATTTAGTTATTAGTCATTAGTCATTAGTCGTCAGTCATTAGTTTTTTAAGTTAAAATCTGTTACCTGCTTTTCAAGTGACTGATGATAAATAATGAAATTAGTGACAGATCACCAATGACCGATGACTGATGACTGATGACGAAATTCATTCTTTTTTTGTTGATTATTAATTCCCACCGCTGATGCGAGGTTGTCGAAATACTTGGCTTTATTCAAAGGCTCGCGCATTATTAATAAGCGACCGTCTCTGTTACTGTCTGCCGTGAGACAGATATGTCCGATCGCCTGCGTCTGGCGAATAACTTCTGGTTCTTGTATTTGCGCTGGTAGCACGACTGACAAATGCGCTGCCCGTTTCTGAGTACCACAGCACTCTCGGAACTATCTTTCCAATCGTCGCAGCAGCCGCAAGGCCAACTTAGCAAATAATTCATAATCTTAGCACCCTCGTAGCGTTAAAAGCTTATCGCTATACTATCCTATCTTAATGTTTTATAAAAATGTGTGATTTAGCTAACAGACAGCGGAGAAATTATGTTATATTACTTGGATTTAAATCTATTCAGAGGTTGTAAAAATAAAATTTTATAGGACGGGTCTGGGGTCAATAAAAAATATCTAGAAAATTTGTGGAAGAACGGCGCAATTTAGGGTATTATATAGTCACAATTTAGACACCAGATTGGCTCGAAATTGCTGAGGAAAACCTGCTAAGATTTGGATTGGGTAATAAAGCTCATATCGAGAAGTTCGTAGGCGTAAGCCGGGGCGTAGCCATCGCACCGCGCCCCGGAAAAAAAGACCAAAAAAAGATCGATCGTCCGCGCATGTCAACCCTCCTGGGCTCGCGCCCGCAACAGCAGCAGCTTTCCCCGCCTCACCTCAACCGGGCTGCAGCCTCCCGAAAGCCCTAAGCCTCATAACTCCCCAAAAGTTTTCGCTGCAGGAGTTTCAGCGTCTCACAGCTCACAGGTATAGCAACGGCCTATAGGGTAAGGACGTTCTTAATTGATGAAAGCATGGTTTTTGCTGTCGAATGCCAAAAGCATTTCTAGATGCGGCTGCTCCGGCTCCCTTGGGCACGAGAGAGCCGAATGCTATAAAATCTTAAACAGCAGCGGAGTGCGGAAATTGCGATCGAACGCCCAGCAACAACCGAACTCGATCGAGTCCCAACCTTTGATAACCTATAATTTGAATGAGATGCTGCAGGCACTTCGGCTCCTGGCATTATACTAATGCGCCATCCTGCGGCTAATTTGGGATTTATTCTTTCTAACAACTAACAACTAACAAATAACAACTAATAAAGAGGGGATTACTTAATGGCTGCAACAGATTTTAAAGACTATTACGCTATTTTGGGACTCAACAAAACGACCAGTTCTGACGAAATTAAAAAAACTTTCCGCAAACTAGCCCGCAAATATCACCCGGACATGAACCCCGGAAACAAAGAAGCCGAAGCTCGTTTTAAAGAAGTAAACGAAGCTTACGAAGTGCTCTCAGACCCTGAAAAACGCAAAAAATACGATCAATACGGTCAATACTGGAAGCAAGCGGCCACAACTCCAGGCGGATGGCCCGGCGGGGGCAGTACGAATGTAGACTTTGGCGGGGTTGACTTCAGCGAGTACGGCAGTTTTGACGAATTTATCAATGCCTTGTTAGGTCGCGCGGGTAGTAGTCCGGGTAATGCGCGCAACGCCAAGTGGAATTACAGCAACTACCGCAGCACCAGCGGCGGGCCCACCGGGTTTGGCGGATTTGAAGATTTCGCGGGGTACGAAAACCGCACCGCAGGAAGCTCTCTCGACACCGAGGTCGCCATTTCCCTGACTCTGGGGGAAGCATTTCGGGGAACTTCTAAGCGAGTCGCCACGGGGGAAGTTTCGATTCCTGCTGGAGTGAAAACCGGCAGTAAAATTCGGATAAAAGGTAAAGGTCAAGTTGACCCATACACCAAGCAACAGGGAGATTTGTACCTAAAATTAGAAGTGTTGCCTCACGCTTTCTTCCAGTTTGAGGGAGAGAATTTGGTCTGCGAAGTGCCGATAACTCCCGACGAAGCGGTGTTGGGAGCTTCAATTGAAGTGCCGGCGCCAGAAGGTATGATCACTGTGAAATTTCCAGCCGGGATTCGTTCGGGTCAGTCTTTGCGGTTGCGGGGCAAAGGATGGCCGAAACCGAAGAAAGACGAGCGGACTGATTTGTTAGTAAAAATTGCGATCGTGCCACCGAAAGAAATTAGCAGTGTAGAACGCGAATGCTATGAAAAAATCAAAGCAAATCGCACTTTTAATCCTCGCAGTAATCTCAATCAGATGGTGCTTTGAAAAAGCGTGCATTTCTCGGACGCAAATAAGATTCTTTCTTCACTATTTCATCGGGACACAGCATTGTTGTGTCCCTAGTGTATGCCAGCGCGATCTCATTTGAAAAAAACCCTGTTAACAACTCAAATTTTATTCGCCCGTAATTTGCACTTTCCCACCTTCTCAAGACTCTTCGCTAGCTCTTAGCTGAGTAGGTTGACTACCTTGTTTGATGTTGATGCTAATTTTTTTAGCTCCTTTGTTCTCCAGGTCTCGGATGTAGTAGTTCGAGTTGTCGGAAGCTTCCTGTCTGCTGTCATAGGGCCCAAAGTAATAGGTACTCTTTGGGGAATCTGTATCCACTTCTACCCACCATTCGTCGCGTCGAGTGCTGCTAGCAGGTTGAGCTAGCACCCAAAAAGCTGTGAAAAACATACCCAACATAGAGATTTCAAACATATTTACCTCGGAGAAGACTTAAGTAGTTTTTACTGTTCTCAATTTATCAACGCAACGAGAGCGATCGGCTCATCCTCAGTGCTGATTCGATCCCGATAAATTTTGGCAGTTAATGGTTCATAAAATCTGCATTTTGGTGGAGAAGATGCCGACTTTTAAGCCACCACTACAAATACAAACTCCGCAAGGTAAGGACTAGGACAAGATGAGGCTTAATATTATTGTTGAGGCTTGAGGTAATTGAAAGCTCAAACAAAAC
The DNA here is from genome assembly GCF_036705145.1 of Microcoleus sp. B5-D4. Classification (NCBI taxonomy): domain Bacteria; kingdom Bacillati; phylum Cyanobacteriota; class Cyanophyceae; order Oscillatoriales; family Microcoleaceae; genus Microcoleus; species Microcoleus sp. B5-D4. The sequence goes on from NZ_JAUBTV010000002.1 coordinate 195,307, forward strand.
TTAGGCACTCTTGACGCTCAGAAACCGGGTTATTTAACAGATACCCCTCGCGAGAGAGGGAGTATTTTAGTCAAAAAACCCGGTTTCTGGAGTCTGGACTATCAAAATTCTTAAGCCGCGATACCCTCTGAGAATTCACTGTCGCAAATCGTGAGTTCCGAAGGCTGACAGCGTTTGATGCGGATGCTAACTCTTTTGGCTTTCTCGCTTTCTAGGTCTTCGATGTAGCCCGGAATATTGCTGGAGGCTTCTTTGTCGGTGTCGAAGGGGCCAAAATAGTAGGTACAGCGGGGCAAATCTGTGACGATTTCTACCCACCATTTCTCAGGGCTGCGGGGGCTGGAGCCAGCAAACACGGACAATACTGCGACGTAGATACAAAATAAATAAATTCCGAGCATTTTTATTCTTGAGGGTGGTTTAATTTATTATTTAAATCTATCAAAATAATTTGCCCGCTCGAATCAACCTCTGTGCTGATTTTGCCTCGATCGACTTTAGATGCGAGATTTTAGATCTTAGATTTTTCCTCCCATCTAATATCTAAAGCAAAACCCGCCGGTGCGGGTTGTTTGCTAACTGAAAAATGCTCTTTTTCCAAACTAGATGGCTGGGCAAACCTCAGCCTGGTGAGGTTTAGCGCTTGCCTTTGGGAAACTGTTCGATACCAGCCCAACCGTAGAAAACCAGCTCGTCGTTCTGAACTCGGCAGCGGTCTACTCGCAGTTGAGTGCCTTCTAAGGCAAATTTGTCTAAGTCTAGCAAGTTATTTACGTGGGCAATTATAGCTTGACCCAAGTCTACTGCTTGCTCGTCACCGCCGTAAGTAACGCTGACAAATTGGATTTTGCGTCTGTCTTCAACTTGCAATTGAGCAGTAATATCTATTTTGACCGGTTCGCTGGCATCGCCTACGGTAATTTCGGACTGAAGCCGAATTGATTTGTCGGTTCCGAAGCTGACTTCAGTGTTTTGAAAGTGCAGAGATTGCTCTTGGTACTTCAGCTTCTGGAGTTTTTCAACTACAAAAGGTGTATTGAATGAGGTGGTTAAATCCGATCGACTTAAGACTACTCGCATATTTGCCTGGGTAGGCTGCCGTAATTTCACTTGACCTGCAAAAATCGCCCCAAAATCAATGGAGAGTGCTTGCAGATAGAGTTCCATCACTTCTATGCGAAGGCCGTTGTACATCAACATACCTTTGCCAACGAAGTCGAAACCGTCGATGCTTCCCTGCAAGAGTTTGGCTACTGGTTCGACTCGGATGTTGGCCTCGGCCTTTTCAGAACGCTTGAATAAGGCTGCGATCGCAGCTCCTGCTACTTTACTAACAAGGCGATCGCCACTTTGACCTTGAAAGGATGTACCGCTAAACAAAGCTGCTACCATTTATTCGTTTGCTCATCTACAGTCGCCATTATAACCTCATATTAAGAAATGTAAAAATCGCTTGTGCTTATTCACCTCATAAGCAGATCTTGTTTTTTGTCTGTGTTCAAAACAACATTGTTGAAATTTAAGGGCTCAGGGGGGTACCTTGGAGACAGGCGCGATCGAGCAAAGCTCCATCCCAAAGGGTTTTTTCCATCATGGCGCAAAGCAAATTAGCCCCCGTCAGGTTAGCGCCGCGCAGTACGGCTCCATTCAGGATCGCTTCTTCCAAGTCAGCTCCTGACAAATCAGCGCCGGACAAATTAGCATGGCTCAAATCGGCACCAAGCAAAATTGCCCTAGCCAAAGCAGCGCCCCGCAAATCGGCACCGCGCAAATCGACACCGCTCAAATCCAAATTGCCGATGGATGCCCCCGTCAAAAAAGCACCCCCAAAACTTGCGTCGCGGACTAAAGCGTTAGCGAAGGAAGCTCCCCGCAAATCGGCATTCCGAAAATCTGCCCCTCGCAGGTTAGCGCCGCTCAAGTCAGCGCCGCGGAGGTTGGCTCGCAATACGGCCCGCTGCAAGTTAGCGCCGGCGAGATTAGCTCCACTCAAGTTGGCTTGAGACAAGTTAGCACCGGCGAGATCGGCTCCGGCTAAGTCTTTGCCGGCTAAATCAGTGCCGGCCAACATCAAAATTTTGCCTTGGCGTATGGCTTCGAGGTCATTAGTCATTAGTCAGTTGTCAGTTGTTGGTTGTCAGTTGTTGGTTAACAGTCAACAGTCAACAGTCAACAGTCAACAGTCAACAGTCAACAGTCGAGTTATTTTATAATGCCGGAGCGGTCGCGGTCGTTCGATCGCCCAAATCCTCCAACCACACGTTAGGCAGTTGGCTAGGGCGAGTTGGTAACTCCATCAAACCCATTTCTGCCAGCCTGACGACGTTGCCCAGAGTTTCCACCAAAGCCGGATCGAAGCGCGTGCCCGACAGTTCCCGGCACTCTTCCAAAGCTTCGCTCAAACTCAAAGCGGGACGATCGCCACGCGGTTGAGTCAGTTCTTGAAAATAAGCGACCAACCCCAAAATCCGCGAAGTCATCGGTATCGCTTCGGCTCGCAAACCCTCTGGCCTGCCGCTGCCGTCCCAATATTCGAGTTTATGCTTGACAATTTCCGCTACGGGTGCTAGTTCCGGCATTGCTTGCAGCAGTTGGGAACCAATGAAACTGCGATCGCGCCAAAACGAGAAAGTTGCTTCGTCAAAAGCATCGGGAGTGCGATCGAACACCTCATTCGGGGCAGAAACTAAGCCGACTCGAAATAGCAATCCAGCCAGCCGCAGCCTCCGCAACTGCAAAGCCGGCAAATCCAGCAGTTGACCCAAAGTTTCCGACAAAGCCGCCACCTGCAATGACGCTGTGGGGTTTGCGGTATCGCGTTCGTCTACGCGCTGGGCCATGCGTAGAAAAGCTTGAAGTTTGTTAGCGTTCAAATTCCGGCTGACGCGCAAAGCTTGACCTTCCAATTCCCACAACTCGCGGGTTTGGCGGTTAATTGCTACCATTTGCTGCTGAGAACTTTGCAGGTAAGTGACTATCCGCGATACCACGCCACTAATGTCGGCCAAGGGCGGGCCAATGGTTGCCAGGATTTCGTGGTGCATTTCCAGCAAAGTGTCGGCCAGGGGAGAATTGTAATGTCGCGTCTGTTCTATAAAAATTTCTGCAGCCGCCGACACCAAAGACTGGTCAAACGACCACAAACCGTAGAACTTTCGTTCTGTATCTACTTCAGGCTTGCCTTCTGGCAAGTATTCCTGGGCTGAAAGTTCGCGGCAAAGCACCATTGCTTTGTATGTCGGGGCGAGGATGATTAAATTCCATTCTTCGATTATGGGGTCATTCTCATCGAGATTTATTAAAGATACATTTTCTAATTGCCCGGTTTTGTGGGTAGCAAAACCGCTGTCGGCTACTGCACCTATGACAACGCGCCGAGAGGCATTAGCAATATCTAGGTAGCGATCGGCTTCCTGTAAATACCATTTTCCCTGCTGAAACGTTACCAAAACTAAGGGTTGGAGTTCGTTCTTGTCCCCGCCACTGGTTTGCAAAATGTGGTCTTCTAGGGCGTGACATAGGGCTACTAGGGTGTTTTTGAAGTATACCCCGTAGCTAGAAGGCAGTTTTCCGTCGGGAAGTGTAGCTTGTAGTCTAGCGAGAGTTGATTCTGGATTCATTGCAAATGGCGGTGCCGGCTCTTAACTTAATTGTACCGGGCGATCGAACTTCTCGAAAAGACTTTTGGCAAAAATCCAAGTTTTTGATTTTTCACCGCTTCGCCACCGAGTCAATCGATTTTAGATTTTAGATTTTAGATTAAAGAATTGAAGCATTGACTTGCGCGAGATCAATACGTTCGGCAAGTTTCATCGGATACAGGTTTTTTATTTCTGGACGGATGAATCACGTGGCGGGTATCCTGGATGCTTGATTGTCAATGTAGAGTGCGCCGAAGAGTACCTGATTAATTTTAGCAATTTGCTGGAAACCCTCTGTCTTTGGCTAAGTTTTTTTCAGACGAGAAACCTGCCGAGAGGAAGACGCATACTTTATTAAGTATTAACTACTATTTTTAAACAATAATATTATTAGGAATTCTGAGCGTGCTTCAACAAAATAGAAGTTTAGGGGAACAGGCGATCGACAAAGTGGCAGAGATTGCTATTGCTAGCAAATTAGACGAATCAGAAACTTTGTCTGTCACAGTCAACACCGATCCGATCCAGCTAGCCCAGGGTTCAGTAGAGGCGGTTGCCGTTGAGGGCACAGGGTTGGTAATGCAACAAGATTTGCGCGTGGAAGATTTGCAAATTCACATAAAGGATATTGCTGTCAATCCCCTCACCGCTATGTTTGGCAAAATTGAACTGAACGGGCCTGCCTTCGGTGCGGCGCGCGCTGTTTTAACAGAAAGCGATATCAACCGCGCTTTTAATTCCGAATACATCAGCAGGAAACTGAAAAACTTAAAAGTTACTGTTGACGGACAACAGCAGACAATAGACGTTAAAACTATTGAGTGCCAATTGCTAGCCGGAAAAATCGCTTTAAATGCTGAGGTATTGGTGCAGGAAACTGCCTCAACTGAAAAAATTTATTTTACATCAAAACCTCAGATCGCAGCGGGCGGTTGGGCAATTTCTCTTCAGGATGTCGAGTATCCCGAAAACAAGGAATTTTCGCCGGACTTAACTGAAGCTTTGGCGGACAAAGCTGGTGAAGTTTTAAACTTGCGAAATTTTGAACTTGAGGGAATGTCCCTGCGAATTCAGCAGCTAAATGTGGAAGCTGGTTTGCTGACTTTGCAAGCTGAAGCGAAAGTCGAAAAATTCCCTAATTAAGAGCTTGTAGGGTGTGTCAGAAACAAAAAATCTCTTCAATTCCAGCAACTATTGGAACTGGCGCACCCTACCATTATGCTTTGCTTGGGCAAAATCTCCGCAGTTTATGAAATCCCTCTAAAGTTATAAAAAAGTCGATAGCAACCCGCAGCAAAATATCACCGCCGTTAGAGGCACGCATGGGGAGTTTACTTTTACTCTTGACAAGTAGTAGTAAAAAATCGGGAAATTTTTGTGAACACTGTAACTGCTTTTTTTAAAAGACTGCGTATCGGTCAATTTTTGACTCAATTTTTGACTGTATTTATGGCAGGTGTGCTGCTGTTTACCAGCACCGCTTGTAATCCCGGCGATGTTCGAGGTGCTCGGCCAGAGAATCCTCCCGTTCAAATGGGAGGAATGAATAACCCTCACAAGGCCGGTGGAGATGGATACACGAATTATCAAATGTCTACTGACCCTAAAGTCAATCAATCGCCTGCTAAAGCAGAAAAGAATCGGGCTGATTTGTCGATTGTAGGCGATCGTCTCCTGGCCTCGACTACCGCTGAATCTAATTCCTCAAAGCTGCTTTATCCGGGTTCTGCACCGATGGAAACTGACAAGTTCGACCTCGAACTCGGCGGAGATAAAACTCTGTTAGAAGCGCCAGACGGACAGCCGGCTAAGGCTCAACCCGTATTCGATCGCAGCGATCCCGATGCCAATATTTTAGAGAGAGTAGGCGCCGCTGTTAAGGATGCTTCTGCTTTCCTGAAAGATAGCGCTGAAGATGCCAAGGAAAGCTCGGTGACGAAACTCAATCCGCTGCAAAAATAAGCTAGCAGAACTTGCGCGGTATCGCCGATTTGTAGGGGCTTTTTCAGAATTGCCCCTACACTATATTCACAAGACTTAGGCAGAAATTCTATATCTGTCTTGAACGGAGAATCTCTAGGTGCGCTGGACGCACCTTACGCTATATATATCGTCTAAAACTACTTTTTAGCCTTAGTCCTGTATATGTAGGGTGCTTAGGGGCGCACCTTATTGTAGATTTTAGATTGGGGATTTGAGATTTATAGGACTTGCGCCAAAAATGGAAAGGTGAACCCTTGAAATTGCCGCGCTCTGGCTAGCAATGACAACTGGTAATGACCGAGTTTTCTCATTAATAATGCACAAGTCCTGCTTTTATTCCTCTAAAGAAACTTTGTTTTATTTACGTTTCGAGTCAGAAACATCAGCAATCAAATCGTCTTTATCAACTTTCGGTACAAAATCAGGGCGTTCTTTGGATTCCCAACCGGGGGGACGCTTGGAGTTGTACCAGGCGATCGAGCCGATCGTAACTGCGGCAATAAAGCCAGCGACAAGAACTGCTATTGGGGTCGTCAAGCTGACATCTGTCATGATAGTTAAATCCTTATCTACTCTACTTTTATATTATCTTAAGTGTTAATGCCGTCTGGTTGATATATCGGAAGACAGAAAAATTGACATAATTGCCGTCATAATGTTTAGAGCGTGAAAATAGGAGAGCAGATTTTATGCCGTTGGGGACAATAGCATGGCTGTTGGCTGCTAGTTTCAGTCTGGGTGCTTTACCGCTAACGGGATGGGCGGTGCGAGTGTTTAGCCGCCGAGATTTGAGGGCGCTGGGCACGGGGAATGTGGGTGTGTCTGCTGCTTTCATTCACGGGGGGAAACTAGCGGGAATTGCTGCGGTGTTGGCGGAAATTGCCAGGGGTATTTTGCCGGTTTTGGCGGGGCGATTTTACTTCCCGGATGCACCTGCGATCGCGATCGCCCTGTTAATTCCTCTAGTTGCAGGCAGATATGCGATCGCCCGAGGTGGAGGCGTGACCAACGCTGTTTGGGGTCTTTTGGTATTTTCGCCGCCGGTGGCTGTTTCATCGGGCATTTGGGGGCTGCTGGTGTGGGGTTTGGCACAGCGGTGGTGGGGTGAGGGCGATCGGGCGAGACTCTTTGCTTCCCGTTGCGGGTGTCTGTGCACGCCAATTTGGGTTTGGGTGTGGCGACAATCAATGCCCGAATTTTTAGCAGCAGCAGGATTAGCTTTGTTGTTAGCAGCAATTAATTTCAGTCAAGGTGATGATATGGCTTTATCTAAATCAGATCAATTGTTTTCTCTTGATGACTCGTTAGATGCTGCAATCTGCGGCGATAAAGCTGCTAAATTGTCTCAACTCAAACGAGCCGGGTTTAATGTACCCTCTGGTTGGATATTATCACAAGAAGCGGGCATCGGGCATCGAGGAAATAGTGAGGAATTGTCAATTCCTAATTCTTTAATCGAAAATCTAAAATCCAAAATCCAAAATCGAATGATTGTGCGTTCTTCTGCTGCGGGAGAAGATGGCGATACGAGTTCGGCCGCCGGACAATATCAAACTATTGGCCCTGTTTTCACTGAAGCAGAATTACTCGACGGCATTAATCGCTGCCGCCAGTCTTATTGGACTTCCGAAGCTGTGGCTTATCGCCGACAGCGACAATTGCCCGACACCCAAATGGCTGTATTAATTCAGCCTTATATTGACAGCGAATTGGCGGGAGTCATGTTCAGCCGCAATCCTTTAGATGGTGGTTCCCAGGTAATTATAGAAGCTTTACCGGGAGGAGCAGAATCTGTTGTCGGCGGCCAATGTACTCCGGTTCATTTAGAAATTGATTTTAGTAAACCTGAATCCTTAGAAAAAAAATTAACTGAACTTCAAAGTAATTCAATTATTGCTCAATCGATTTTAGCAGAATTGGTGAAACAAGCCCAAGCGATTGAAGCATTTTTTCACGGAATTCCGCAGGATATTGAGTGGAGTTGGGACGGGGAAAAAGTTTGGATTTTGCAAAGCCGCCCAATTACTAATTTGCAGCCTTTTTGGACGCGTACTATTGCAGCGGAAGTGATTCCCGGTGCAATTCGTCCGCTAACTTGGTCGATTAATCGGCCGCTGACTTGCGGCGTTTGGGGAGAAATATTCAAGGTGGTTTTGGGCGATCGCGCGATCGGCTTAAACTTTAATGAAACGGCAACTTTGCTCGGTTCTCACGCCTATTTTAATGCGACTTTGTTGGGCGAAATTTTTCGGATGATGGGATTGCCGGAGCAGGGTTTGGAATTTTTGCTCAGAGGGCAAAAAATGGGCAAGCCGCCTTTGGGGAAGATTTTGCCTTCTTTGCCTGGGTTGTGGCGTCTGGTGCAGCGAGAGAGGGCGCTCAATGCAGAATTTAAGGGCGATCGTAGTTCTATTTTCCTCCCGGCACTGCAAAGTCTGGAGAAGGCCGGCACGACACGGATTTTGACACGGATACACGGATTAATTATGGAGGATGAGTCAAAAGGAATATTAATGCCCAATGCCCAATGCCCAATGCCCAATGCCCAATGCCCAATGCCCAATGCCCAATGCCCAATGCCCAATTATCAATATTTAACGGAATTGTTGGAGAGAGCGGAGCAAATTCAGGAGTGGCTGAAACCGATTACTTACTACAATATATTAGGGCCGATCGGGCTGGCTATTCGCAAGGCAATTTTTCGCGTTGATGATGACTGGCTTGCTAATGACAGCGCTCCTGAAATTGCTTCGGTGCGAGCTTTACAGCAGTTGGCTCAGAAATTGCGGCAAGCTGCTGTTTCCCAGCCTGACGAAACTGGTTCAGTCGCAGATTTAGCACAGACATTTGCGGCAACTCCGGCTTTACAAGCCGACTTTGAAAAGTGGCTTGATATTTACGGATATTTGAGCGAGGTGGGGACGGATATTGCTGTTCCTACTTGGCGAGAACAACCGGAAGTTTATCAAAAGTTGCTAATAAATATGGCTCAAAAAGGCGCAACAAATTTAGTTGAAAAGCGTGAAAGAGGATTGACTTTTTCGCAGAAGTGGCGATTAGATAAATGTCAAGAAAGAGCGCTTGTCAAAAACGAAATTAGCGAAATTTACGCGCGGTTGTTGGCTCATTTACGGTGGACTTTTTTGGAGATTGAAGCTTGCGGATTGGCAATGCAGGTGTTTCACGAAAGCGGGGATATTTTTTATCTGGAATTTGGGGAAATTCAGCAGTGGATTCGTAGCGGCGCGAGTGTTTCTTTTCAGGATACAATTAGCCAAAGGCGCGATCGCCTGGTAGCCGATCGCGATCGTCCGATTCCCCCTGTTGTCTACGGCAATTTGCTGCCAAATTCTCAGACAAGGGCGATCGACTCCGCAACATCGGAAACTAATATCATCCAGGGAATTCCCGCAAGTATTGGCCGTGTCGAAGGCTTTGTCAAGATTTGCCGCACCGCGAGCACGGATTTAGGAGAAAATGCGATCGCAGTAGTCCCATACACCGATGCAGGTTGGGCACCGCTGCTATTAGGAGCAACAGCAATTATCGCCGAAGTTGGCGGCCAACTATCTCACGGAGCAATTATCGCTCGCGAGTACAAAATTCCCGCAGTTATGAATATTTCTGAAGCTACAACTCGCTTGCGAGACGGTCAAAAAGTCCGAGTAGATGGCTATCTCGGCACTGTGGAATTGCTGGAATAATTAGGAACAGGCAAGATGCCTGTTCCACAATAAAATTGAGTTTTGTGGAACGGGCATCTTGCCCGTTCCTAAAAAGATTATTGAAAATGGTGCAACATCTCAGCAATCTTGTAAACCCGCCCCAACTTTCCTAGGCTGTTAAGAAATTCTGGACAACATAATTCCCCACATTTCTACCCACACTTAAACCATTTACGTTAGCACTCATGAAATGAATGCCTCCGTAAATGCGACTCAGGCCCGATTCGTCGGCCGCTTCGCTGAAGTTTTGATAGGTTCGCAAAGTGTTGACAGATGGATCACCCCGATCAGCAAAGCCGTAATCCGAACCAAATACAGAACTCATAACAGGATCTGCCGCACCGCTAAAGGTACTGTGGCCCGACGTGTACTCAGGGAACGGTGGAGTAGTTAGCAGCGGAGTCCACAGGGGGTCGGCTGTCGTTTCGGGATTGTTGTCTGTGTCAGCTTGGCGGATAGCTGTCACCGGCCGCCATAAATTGTACTGGTACTTGGCATCCCAGCAACTAATAGCTGCATCGGCGAGAGCAATATTCAGCAGGGCGAACAAGCGGGCGCTATCTTCTAAGGATTGACCAGTGAGATTCGCTGTTTCTTCGGCGATTTGGTTCCAGTGACCCGGAGGGGTAAACGTCCCAGCGCCGTTGGCCCAGAATTTGGCGATCACAGTTTGGTCTGCGGTGCGCGTAAGACTGTCACTTTTGCCGATTTCTTGGACGTAGTTAACTTCCTCTGCGTACTGCGCGCTGTCAAGGGCGGGCGGGGCGACCGGGCGGAACTGAGAACCGCTAGTCATGGCAAAGGGAGTAACTTCTGCCCACTGTGGTGCCAGCGCGGGGGCAAGGGCGGGGGGAGTCGGCACCCAACTGCCAAGGTTGGTTGAGGGGGTGTACTGCACTACTTTTGTGATGCCGTCTGTACTCCGCGAACTGATAATTTGGTCAGCAACTTGCTGTCCGAGGGCAATCCCGTCTTCTTTAGCTTTGCCATCGGTAATTTTAGCTAAAGACGATGCGTATACTTCGTTGAATGTGGCTGCTTGCGCTGGGTAGACGCTGACTAAGACGCGATGGGCGGCTGCGGCGGTGGCAGCTTCTGCTGATGTGCCTGCTGGTGCATCTATGTTGACCTGGTAAGGGCTGTATTTTTTGCTGATCGAGTTAACAGCATCGTAAATGGCTGCGTGAACCATTGCCATGTTGCGGGAGGCGAGGGGAGGCGCGGTGTTGGCTGTCCGCACTGCATTCAGCATGACTCCGTTCCACTCAATGACAGGGTTTCCCGATAGCTGATTTGTGAATTGGTCGCGGTTGATTGTGTTGCTGTTGACTCCTTGCAATACTACTAAATACTCGCCCGTTAGTTTGTCTTGAATTACGGTGCTGTTGCTGTTGACTCCGGTGCCTTGCTGGATGTTTAAATCTTCAAAGGTGAGGCCATCTAGCAATCGAATTTTGTCATTGCCGTTGCCGAAGTCGGCGATGTAGTCGGCTGTTGCTACAGTTGGGCCACCGCTGCCTTTAGCAATGGCAAATATATCATCGCCTGTGCCGCCGCTCACGGTATCGCTACCTGCGCCTGCATAGATGATATCGTTGCCGGCATCGCCACCAATTAGGTCGCTGCCTTTGCCTCCCCAGAGAATGTCGTCGTCTGCACCGCCAATGATAGTATCGTTACCTTGGTCGCCGCAGATTTTGTCTTTGCCGACATCGCCTTCGAGATAGTCGTCTCCGCTGTTGGCATAAATTATGTCGTTGCCATCCAAAGCGTTAAATATGTCTGGTTGGGTGGTTCCTTCGAGATAGTCAAATTGAGGACTATGGGTCAGGGATGCCATGTTGATTTATTGGATATTTTGATTAAAGCGCATAGATTCCTACTGTCAGTAGATGCTTAAGTCTGTTTACCCCAGATTTAATATTATTAAACTTTGTTGTTCGTAAGCAAACGCCACAATAAAGGTTTATTAAATCTTTAACATTTAATGGGTTTTTGATGAACTTTTGCGCTGTAAATGTAATTCAAAATACTATTTACAAAAGTTCATCAAACAGCCTTGGTAACAAGTTAGAAAGTAGTAGATTCTGTCAATACTCCTTTGTGCATAAATATAATTGGATAATGATAATTCAACAAAAGGAGTAGATTCTGTCAATACCCCTTTGTGCATAAATATAATTGGATAATAATGATCATCAAACAAGGGGTAAGGGTGGGAGAGTCCGCCTGTGGCAGACTCTCCCACGCAAGGGCGCGATTATCATTATTAATAAGTTGTTGGCTCGATTGGCGTGGCACTGCGATCGATAACAGTGGCGGGCGATCGATAACAGTGGCGGGCGATCGATAACAGTGGCGGGCGATCGATCCCGGGTTGCACCACAAGTGTACTTTCGAGCGTCGGGGCGAGGACGATCGATTGCGAGAGTTGGTACGATCGAACGATATAATTGACAAATAATTGAGCGATTGTGTAGGTCAGTAAATATGGCTAAGAGTCAAAAGACCAACCGATCCCACGCCAAAAAAACCACAAGACCGATGGTGGAAGATGATGCGATTGCCTCGCAACTATCGGCATTACTAACACCAGCCATCACCTCACAAGAAAATTACTACCGTCAACCGGGTTTACGAGCCAGAATTCTTAACCTACCCTTGATGGTAGCAGCAGTATTAACTTTGCTGTGGCGAGAGGTAGCCGGAGTAACAGAACTCACAAGAATGTTAGCAAGATAAGGCTTTTTGTGGTGCCGACCCACGACAGTTACTCAACAAGCCATGTCGATAGAGATTTTTAAGTTTTCCTGCCTCCTTAAGCGTACTTGAACCTCAAGTTTTACCACCCTACGTTGTGGCAGATTTATATCGCAGGCGCTGGAGGATTGAAGAAGCTTTCAATACCGTAAAAAGGCTGTTGGGATTAAGTTATTTGTGGACGGGTTCTCTCAATGGCGTTCAGCTTCAAATTTGGGGAACTTGGATATTTTATGCAATCTTGGTCGATTTAGGTAATGCCGTTGCTGACCAACTCTCTTTACCAATAGATTCGATTTCATTAGAGATGATTTACCGGGGTCTTTACCATTTTTATGTAGCCCGCCAACAAGGAAAGGCAACTGACCCGATGGAGTATTTCGCCTTGAAGAGAAAATCGGGATTTAGGTATTGTTAAATCTCAACGAAAGCCCAATGTTAAGTTAATTGTTGCACATGAGCCCCGATCGACAGCGAGGCTCCGATCGATATTTCTTTGAGATATCTTCTCAAACCCCCTTGACAACTGCCATACAGGCTTAACTTGTTACCAATGCTCAAACAGTGCAACTTTGTTAAATCTTTACAAAAAAATACTTTTTTAAAATTTTTATATAACCCATATTCCGATATCATAAAATGAGCGTATTTTGTAACCAAGGTAAGTAGATATTTATTAAGCACTCCTCAAAGCTGCGATCGGGTCGAGTTTTGCCGCTTGGCGGGCGGGGACAACGCCGAAGAATAGGCCAACTGCACCGGATACACTGACCGCAAGGGCGATCGCCACGGGTGATATTCCAGCTTGCAAGGGCGTGAAATTACCTACAATCAAGATACCACCCACACCTACGCAAGTACCGACTATCCCTCCGGCGGCTGATAAAATTACAGCTTCGACAATAAATTGAAATAAGATATCTTGTTGAGATGCGCCGATCGCCTTTCTGAGCCCAATTTCCTGAGTGCGTTCGCTAACAGACACAAGCATAATGTTCATAATCCCAATGCCACCGACTAATAGGGAAATGCTGGCAACAGCAGTTAACATCAGAGTCAAAGCGCCGGAAATTGCCCCCATTCTTGCCATTAAATCTTTCTGATTTCTGACAGTAAAATCATCTTCGGTAGTAATTTTGTGCCGCAATCTCAGCAGGTTTTCTACCTGAAATTGCGCCGCGTCCATTTGCGATTCATCTTTAATCGAAATAAATATCGATGTGACAGCCAAACCGTAGGGAGATGTGCGCCCGACAATGCGATTGGCCATTGTGGCGATCGGCACAGCGGCGGAATTATCAAAATTCGTACCAAAAGATGTGCCTTTGGGCGCCAATACTCCAATTACTTTGAGGCTGACATTTTTAATCCGCACCTGTTCGCCCAAGGGATTTGTATTGCCAAAAAGTTTCTCGGCCAATTCTGAACCGAGCACCACAACTTGGTTACTTTGCTTAACATCAAGTTCGGTCAAAAACCGCCCTTTTGCCATTTCAAAGCTTCTAACTTCTAGAAACTCTGGAATTGTGCCGAAAATTAGAGACGAAACATTTTTGTTGCTGTAGCGAACAATCTCTGAACTGTTAAGTTCTGCTGACACGCCTTGAACGGAAGGGACTTGAGTTGCGATCGCCTTTGCGTCTGGCAATACGAGAGTTTGAGGCGCACTTGAGATGGTACTTCGCCTAGCGTTCGGTACTCCAGGCCTCACGATTAATACGTTTGTACCCAGGGATTGAACTTGTCCTGCTACAAATTTTTGAGCTCCTTCTCCAATTCCAATCATGGCAATTACTGAGGCGTTGCCGACAATCATGCCGATCATGGTTAAACTGCTGCGAGTTTTGTTGGCTAGTAGCGTTTGACCGGCCATTTTGACGCTTTCAATAAAATTCATACTTTGGGGAATTGGGAATTGGGAATTGAGAATTGGGCATCGGGCATCGGGCATTGGTAATTGAAACCAACAAATAACCAATGACTAATGACTAATGACTAATGACTAATGACTAATGACTAATGACTAATGACTTCTTAAGCACTTCTCAATGCCACAATCGGATCTAGTTTAGCCGCTTGTTTTGCAGGTACAATGCCGAAGAATAAGCCGATGCTGCCGGAAACACCTACTGCAAGTGCGATCGCCACTGGGGAAACGCTAGCTTGCAGGGGAGTAAAAGCAGCTACTAAAAGGACGCCGCCGATACCGAATCCAGTGCCGATCGCCCCGCCTGCCGCTGACAAAATCACAGACTCTATCATAAACTGAATCAGGATATCTTGCTGAGAAGCTCCGATCGCCTTTCTCAATCCAATTTCTTTGGTACGTTCGGTAACAGAAACCAGCATGATATTCATAATCCCGATGCCGCCGACAAACAGCGAGATTGCCGCCACGAAAGCCAACATCAACGTCAAAGCACCAGTAATACTGCCCAAAGTATTCATTAAATCTTTCTGGTTGCGAACAGTAAAATCATCTTCTTTAGTAATTTTATGACGCAACCTGAGCAAATTTTCTATTTGAAACTGGGCCGCTTGCATCATAGTTTCATCTTTGATAGCAACCGAAATAAATGTAACTTTTGTACCGTAGGGAGACGAGCGACCAACAATTCTGTTAGCCATTGTTGTCAGCGGCAAATAAACATTCATATCTTGATTGTCGCCAAAACTTGAGCCTTTCGCCTGCATGACACCAATCACTTGAAAAGTCGAGTTTTTGATGCGAATGTATTGACCAATTGGCTGTGTATTGCCAAACAATTGTTCGGCAGCTTCCGATCCTAAAGCAACCACATTTTCTTGTCTTTCTAAATCTAATTTGTTTAAAAATCGACCTTGGGCAACATCAAAGCTTCTGACTGTCAGAAACTCTGGCGTAGTTCCAACAATAGAAGATGAGACATTTTTGTTGCGGTAGGTAACGAGTTGACTGTCATTGAGAGTTGGTGCGACTTCTTGGACAGAAGCAACTTGAGATGCGATCGCCTCTGCATCTTCCACTACTAAAGTCTGGGGCGGAATCACCGGGCGGCTTTGTGCTTCAGGACTTCCGGGAATAATAAATAGCAAGTTTGAACCCAGAGAATTAACTTGTCCCTCGATAAATGTTTGAGCTCCTTCCCCGATACCGATCATCGAAATGACAGAAGCATTGCCGATGATAATTCCTAACATCGTCAAGGTGCTGCGAAGCTTGTTTGCCATCAAAGTTGTGACAGCCATTTTGACGCTTTCAACAATATCCATAATTCGATTTTAGATTTTGGATTTTAGATTTTCGATTAGGGAATGAGGATTATTCGATTTTAGATTTTAGATTTTAGATTTGGGATTGGATTATTCGATTTTAGATTTTAGATTTTAGATTTGGGATTTGGGATTTGGGATTGGGATTATTGGTGTCAACTTAATATTTAAACCCATAATAAACTCGCTTGTAGCCGAGTCTATATCCCCCTAAATCCCCCTTATTAAGAGGGACTTCGACTGCTCTTGTCCCCCCCTTGTTAAGGGGGGTTAGGGGGGATCTCCGGGTGGGAAAACACCGTAGAGCGATCGAGATAAATAATGCCCCATGCCCCATGCCCCATGCCCCATGCCCCATGCCCTATGACCTATTTCTGATTCTTGATAATATCCTCTAATTTTTTACCTTGAGGAAGTTCGGTAAAAACGCGATCGCCCGCTGCGGCACCCTCTAAAATCTGAATCTTGTTGCCAATAGTCGAGCCCACCGTAACAGGCTTAAACTTCGGCTGCTGTTTCTCATCGGGAACTAGGACACCCGTTTGACCTTTATTAGTCACAATTGCCACCGTCGGCACAACTAAAGCATTGCTCAGCTTTTGACCAACAAATCTCAAATCAACATTCATTCCCGATTGCAGCGACTCTTTGCCCGTATCAATGGCAACTCGCACTTGAAATAGCGTCACATCCCGTTCCTTAACAGCTTCCGGTGCAATTAATTTAACGCGACCTTTAAACACTTTATCGGGATAAGCATCAGCCACTATTTCAACTACTTGACCCGGTTTAATTTGACTGATATCAGCCTCCGGGACTTTCGCCAAAACCTCCACATCTCTAGCTAAAGCGACAATCGATGTCGAAGTTGCCGAAGTAGCTTCCGAGGCAGAAGTTGCGGGAGTTACAAAAGCTCCTTGGATGGCGTATCTTTGGGTAATAATTCCCGCAAAAGGAGCGCGAACTTTCGTATCTTCTAACTGCACTTCTTGAAAGCGGACTTGAGCTTGAGCTTCGGCTAATTCAGCTTTAGCTTGAGCTATTTCTTCCGGTCGAGAACCGTTTTCTTGTGCGGCCAATTGACTTTTGGCTTCAGCAACTGCTGCTTCGGCTTTGGCGATTTCTTCTGGACGGTTGCCGTTTTCTACTTGCGCTAATTTGCTTTTTGCTTCAGCAACTTCTGCTTCGGATTGGGCAATTTCTTCCGAGCGCGTGCCGTTTTGCAATTGGTTCAATGCTTGCTGCTCGACTTGCACAGCAGCTTGCAGTTGCTGAATTTGCGACTCCCGACTTTCTTGCAGTTGTTGCAAGCGTCTTTGAGATTCTATTAATTTAGCTTGGGCAGTACGATTTTCTTTAATTAATTCATCCAGTTTATCTTTAGCCAGAGCACCTTCTTCCACTAGCGGCCGATTGCGTTCTACCCGTTGAGCTGTTAGTTCGGCTTGGGCTTTACTCGAGTCAATTTGCGTTTGTGCTTGGGCAATTTCTTGTTTGACACTGCCGGTTTGAGCATCTGCTAAACGAGCTTGAGCTTGGGCTAAACGAGCTCGCCCTTGGCTGACTTCTTCAACGCGACTGCCGGCTCGCAGTCGCTGTAAGCCAGCTTGAGTTTGCTGCAAGCGGGCTCTGGCTCCTGCAACTTCTTCAACGCGGCTACCGGCTTGGACTTGCGCGAGACTGGCCTCGGCTTGCTCTAAGCGCGCTCGGGCGCTGGCGATGTCTTCCGATCGATTCCCGGCTTCGATTTTGGCGAGTTTGGCTCGCACGCTGGCTTCGCGGGCCTTGGCTTGAGCTAGTTGAGCTTCTACATCGCGGCTTTCCATGCGGGCCACGATTTGTCCTGCTTCGACTCGATCGCCTTGTTCGACAAATAATTCTGCTATGCGCCCGGAGCCTTTAGGGCTGAGATTCACGCGCTGTACGGGCTGCACGGTGCCACTCGACGTGATCCGCACCGTGAGGTTTTGCGCTTCCACCGGCACTGTCATAGTTGCGATCGCATCTACTTTCGGCTGCGATCGACTTTTTGCTATATATATGGTGGTCGGTACAGCTAGCAACCCGGCTGCAACCAACCCAATCGCCCACCGCTGCGGTTTGCGCGCGGGTTTCTTCGGAGACTGCTTTTGGGGCGTTTTGTTATCTGCAATTTTGGTCTCTGCGGCCTTGGTGTCTACAGTCTGAGTATCTTCCACCTTGACCTGAGCAGTTTCCTTTTTAGGGCTAACGATCATACCGACTCACCTAATTTAATCTCAGGATTACCTTAAAGGTAAAATTTTTGCTGATGCTTGGCATCGTCTTTCAGACTCATCCGATCGGGTGATTTATAAAAAGTTCCCCAACCAGCACCTGTAAACAATTATAGCTAATCTTTGCAAGTTATTAAAAAATGTTAAGTTTTTTCAGCCAAAAGAGGTGGATCTAAACAAAATCGCTCCCGGCTGCTGGCAAATAAAAATATATTTTAATAAATAATATCATTTTTGGGAGATCGGGGCGTGCTCCTCAGCAGCAACAAAGGCCGATCGGGCAGCGGGCGATCGACTACAGTAGGTCATTGCGGACTCGTGTTAGCGATCGCAGCGGGATCGGCCAGTGCTAAGCTCGTAACGACACAATCTTAAGACGCTGACTCTCATAAACCCGGGTTCTGCGAGAAATAACAGGTTTGTCCGCGAAGAATCCGCGCAGAAACTCGGTTTCCCAGGTAGCGGTACGTAAATCGTGAATACATATCCGCCCTGTGCCCACAACAGGTTAAAATATTTTTCAAATCCCCTTAAAAATGGAAAATCAAAATAATGAATCGTCCTCAAAGCGTAACAGTTTTGGCAATCTTGCAGCTAATTAGCGGCGTATTCAGTCTGCTTGACGGCTTGTTCATCTTACTTTTTGCCGGCATTTTTGGCGGTCTCGGTGCGGCTGTCGGCGGGGCAAAAGTTGGCACTGTAATTGGCGGCTTCATTGCAATTTTTGCTGGAATTAGTTTTATTTTAGGCCTCCTCTCTTTACTCTTAACTTGGGGTTTGTTTCAACTCAAAAATTGGGCTTGGACGGGAACGTTAATTGTCCATATCATCGCCATCCTGGCGCAAATTGTCAAAATGTTTGGCAGCGGCGGTACAGCAGTCAATTTTTTAACTCTGGGTTTTGCAGTAGCTAGCATTTACTACTTGCTGCGGCCGGATGTTAAACAAGCATTTCGTGTCTGATTTCCTTTTGATTAACGGTACTGAATTCTCGGATCGAAAAAAGCATAGGAAATATCAACCGCCAGATTAATCAGTACAAAAGTTACAGCCACAAAAATTACTCCTCCTTGGACAATTGGGTAATCCCGCGTCAGAATACCGCTATAAATCCAAGAACCAATTCCCGGCCACGAGAAAATCGTTTCAGTCAGAATAGCGCCCCCTAAAAGAGTGCCGAACTGCAAACCGATAGTTGTGACGATCGGCAAAAACGCATTTTTTAAAGCGTGTTTCAAAATCACCCAATATTCCGGCAATCCCTTCGCCCTCGCAGTGCGGATGTAATCTTGAGAAAGCACTTCCAGCATCGCAGAACGAGTGATGCGAGCTATAATAGCCAGAGGAATAGTTCCTAAAGTCAAAGCTGGCAGGATTAAATGGGCGATCGCATCCCGCAAAGCCACCACATCCCATCTCAGCAACGAATCCAAAACATAAATACCCGTAATCGACTTAAAACCAAACCCCAAATCTACACTAATGCGCCCGCTAGGAGGCAGCCATTTCAGATAAACCGCAAACAAATAAATCAACATCAATCCCAACCAATACACCGGCAAAGATACGCCAATTAACGAACCACTCATCGCAAGATTGTCCAGCCAGCTATTTTTCCGAACAGCCGCCAAAATCCCGGCCGGAATTCCGATAACAAGTGCCACCAACATCGCCACCACAGACAGTTCAAAAGTAGCAGGCCAGCGACTTATAATTTCATCAATTATCGGAATACCGCTAATAATACTATTTCCCAAATCCAAGCGCAGCAAACTCCATAAAAACGCCAAATATTGCAAAGGTAAAGGCTGATTCAGACCTAATTTGGATCTCAAGATTTCTACCTGTTCGGGAGTTCCCCGTTCTCCCAAAAGCACTGTAGCTGGGTCTCCTGGTATCAAATGCAAAAATATAAATACTAGCAGAGTGATTCCGAACAGGACTGGCAATAGTCCCAGCAAACGTTTAATAATGTAATTAATCATTTTTTTAATAGAGATTCGCTCTGCTCGGATTTGGCTGCATTTTCACATATCGTTATATGGTTGGTAGGGCCTGGTTTTACGAAAAATATTTGTAGTAACGAAGGATATGGATAAACCCGCCTTTTATTAGGGAACCGCGAAGAGAAGAGGGCGGGTTTATGAATCTACTAAATTATTTCATATATTTCTCGTAAAACCCGCCCCTACACCAATATATGCAGGTAAAACCCGCCGTTTTCAAGACTTACTAACATCCTCAAAAGACTCCGATCCCAAAGGACTCGGAATCCAACCTTGAATATTCTTGCGTTTCCCTAAAAGCGGCTGCGAATGTACGATCGGCAAACGCACAGCTTCCCCATGCAAAATCTCGCTAACTTCCGCATAAATTTTCGCCCTAGCTGCTTTATCGCCACTCGCCCTCCCCCGATCCAAAAGTTCCAGAACTTTCGGATTTTTCCAATTTCCCAAATCCGCCGTCGAACCCGGCCCGAAGTGAGGATAATAAAAATTGTCTGGATCGCCATAATCGCCCGTCCAACCCAACATAAAAGCTTGAAAGCCGGGAGGTTTAAGCCGATCGGCTAAATAAGCAGACCAATCCTTTGTCAGCAATTTTACCCGAATCCCGATCGCGCTCAAATCCGCCGCCAAAGCCTCAGCAATCGGCTTCGGCGTGGGAAAATAGGGACGACTGACGGGCATATACCACAAATCCAAATCAAAACCGTTCGGATAACCGGCTTTCGCGAGCATTGCTTTAGCTTGCTGCGGGTTAAATTCATAATCTTTAACTTGATCGGACGCCGCCCAATTCAGCGCAGGCGGGAGAAATTGCGAATCATGTTTTCCGAGTTCTCCCCAGAAAGCTTGAACTATTGCTGGCTTGTTAATTGTTTGGGCGATCGCCCGCCTGACTTCTGGTTTTGACAAAGGTTCGTAACTCGGATTTAAGGCTAAATAACCGACATTAAAAGAAGGTCGCACAACAGCTTCTAAATTAGGATCTCCCTGAACTTCTTGCAATTGATCCGGCGTTAAATCCACAGTAAAATCAAGTTGTCCTGCTCGCAACTGAGCCAGTCTCGCCGCCGGATCATCAACAAAACGAATTACCAATTGATTGACTTTTGGCGTGCCAGTTTTCCAATAATTCGGATTTTTCTCCAAAACAATGCGATCGCCCGATCGCCATTCCTGAAACACAAAAGGCCCCGTACCCACCGCCAGCGACCCCGGAGTGCCGTATTTAGAACCCGCTTTTTTCACCGCCGCCGGACTCGCCATCCCGAAATAAGCGGAACCTATCGCCGAGGGAAAAGCAGCAAAAGGTCGATTCAAAACAAATTTAATTGTAGACTTATCAACAACCGCCACATCTTTTACTAAAGAATCTTTTTCTCCCTTAAACCCGCCAAAAAGATTTTTCCAAATCGGATAATTCTTGCCCGCTTCTCGAAAACCGTTAGGATTTTTCGCATCCCACCAGCGATCCACATTAAACTTAACAGCTGCCGCGTCAAAATCCGTACCGTCGTGAAACTTTACCCCGGAACGCAACTTAAAAGTCCAAGTTTTACCATCTTTAGAACTTGACCATTCAGTAGCCAGACTCGGTTCAAGTTCCACAGTTCCCGGTTTGAAATCAGTCAAGCGATTGTAAATCTGGTCGATAACAATCACCGAATTGCCATCAGTAATATTTCCCGGTTCCAGATTGATCGGCGGCCCACCAGCACCGTAAACTAAAGCCCCAGCCGGAACCGCAGCAGGAGTTGGCGGAGTTGGAGAATTATTGCTAACCGTGTTTGAGGGAGTGCCGCAATTTGATAAAATTACAGCCATCCCAAAAACTATACTTAATAAAACTAAACGCCAGGGTTTTAACAATCTCATTTCAATATTTCCCGTTTCAAGTAAATTAAACTCATATCAATAAATTTCTACTTTGCTCTTTCTCTCCCCTCTTTGGTCTCTGCGTTCGGGAGCATCTCATATTTGTAAAAACACTTCTTCTGGCTCCTTCCTTCTTCCTTCTTCCTTCTGACTCTTTTCTCCTGGCTCCTGACTCCTGACTCCTAACTCGAATTTCTAGCGGAGGGCGGCTTTCATTGAGATGCTCTCTCTGCGTTCTCTGCGGTTCATTTAGTAAATTCTCTATTAACAACCCATCTAAATTAACAAACCAAATAGAGCAGCCTGATGATATCATGCTGGAGGTAAAAATATCAAGCCACACCTTTACATGAGGCGACGCAACCAGCATGAAAGCTAAAATTTCCGGCCCAGCTAGATGGGTCATTCGATTTTAGATTGTAGATTTGAGATTTACTCCCTGAATCTAGGGGGAGCATAAACATTCCTTTCCTCACCCAAAATATTTTTGAATATCTGCATATAACAACCCGATTCGGGATTCAAACCCACATTCCGCACCCCCAACTGGCACATACGCGGATTGAGGAAGTAAAAGTGAATCATCGGAGATAATAATGAGTAAAAACACCCAAAAATTTGTGCAACTATCGCATCATCCAGTTAGGAATCCCTAAAAATTGACGTGAGGGCATGAATTAAATCTTCTTAACCCATAAAACGTCAAAAATCAGATCATTAACAACTATTAATTCCCAGCATATATCGCCCGCATTATGACAATTGTACATCATTGCTGAATCAACAATTATTTAAATGTGAGTTAGTTTTCTCAATCAATATTCAACTTCATTTCACAACAAGAAATAATAAGACCGACAGGTGACTGGAAACAAATTTAATATAGCCAACCGTTCAGATGTCAAATTAGAAACTTGCTGAATTCCTTGAACAAAAACGGCATGAATCGATTGAAAACTTTGGAATATCCAGCGCAAAGTAGGTCGATTAGTTCCTTTGCCCAATTGATTTTTTACGGTTTTATTAGTGAGTTGCAAGTTTTGCCGGAGTAACCTTTGACCTAAAGTATAAACCAACAAACACAAACCCATTATCAAAGTTAAAGCCTCGATTCTTTCCGGCGACTTGAGGAATACGCTATCCGTAAAAAATAGGGGGTCTTTCAGGAATCCAAAGCCTCTCTCTGCCGACTGCTGTTCCTTATATTTTACAATCATTTCATCAGGACTTAATTGCTCTGCATCCAGCACATTAGTAGCTAAGATAAATCTGCCACTAGCTTGGGTTATTCGGGCTACCACATTAGCATCTAGTTCTAGTTTTGCTTGAACTTTAAATATCAATATAGAGCTAGATTTTTCGTGAGAAGTAGTCAAATTAGTAGCTGATTTGGCTGTCGCTTCTCTGCTGGTAATTTGGGTTAAATTATGATATTTTAGTTGTTTGGATAAACGATTAGCTGCTGAATAGGCATCCGCTGAACAAGCGAATTCAATATTTGATAACTCTCGCAATTTCTTCTGGGATTCAACTTCAGCTTTTTTGAGGTTTTTTGCTAATTTACGTTGGTCAGCATCACGACGCAAACTGCTCTCTACTACTAACCATCTTTGTGTAATTCCACCATAATTACTTTTGTGTTCCGACCAACTATATCCCGTCACAGAAGAGCCGTGAAATTCTGATTCATTTAATTGAGATACCAGTTGCTGTGCTTGTTTCAGACTGAGTGGTACACGAGTTAACCATCTTAAATTGGTTAACATTTCTAAATTGGGAGCGGTATATAATGCACTGTCAGCTACCATTAAACTGTCGAGATTTAATTGTTTTTTAAAGTCTTGACAAATTGAGGCGAATATGGAATTATCTGATTCGTTTCCTGAAGCTACTCGTAAAAATAGTGGTACATCTCCATCTCCACTACAAATTAGGTCTAAAATGAACTGTTTTAAGTCGGGGCGATGGTCGCGAGAGTAGCCGT